>NZ_JFJW01000015.1:0-190 GCF_000611125.1 Cupriavidus sp. SK-4 | reverse complement strand
GCGGCAGGCACCCCCGGCTGGACTGCGCCCGCCACGCGCCATCGCAGCTTTGAAGCGGTCTCGGCGCGCCGCCAGCCCGCCTGGCAACCGCCGCGCCGCACGCGTGAATCCCCGCCGCAGCCGGGCGAAATCTGGCTGCACCATGCCGAGTCGCCGGGCGCGGTCAAGCCGGCGCGCACCGCGCCGCCCG
>NZ_JFJW01000014.1:25568-95156 GCF_000611125.1 Cupriavidus sp. SK-4 | reverse complement strand
CGTCCGCTGGAGGTATTTCAGCGGCCTGCTAGTGCACTACGCATCCAGGGATAAAGCTGGGATCGTCCTGATTGCTGCAGTGTGGAGTTAGCAATATTCAATTGATGTCTCCCGATCTTGTCTGGCAGCCGCGCAGGGCCCGCTCTTGCACGCATGTCGAAGTGTCAGAGCGATCATAGCATGCAATCCGTTAATTGGTACCGGTTCCGGTGACCGCAACCAAGGCGATAGTTACCGGGGGGCGCGGTGTCCCCGCAGCGCCGAAACTTCTCAGCGGCAAC
Organism: Cupriavidus sp. SK-4; assembly: GCF_000611125.1. Classification (NCBI taxonomy): domain Bacteria; kingdom Pseudomonadati; phylum Pseudomonadota; class Betaproteobacteria; order Burkholderiales; family Burkholderiaceae; genus Cupriavidus; species Cupriavidus sp. SK-4. The sequence goes on along the minus strand of NZ_JFJW01000014.1, from coordinate 94,875 downwards.
TCGGGATATGGGTCAAATCGCCAGCGTTAAGGGCCCGTTCAACTAGGTAGCTGGGAAGCACGTTGGCGTCATCGGGGGCAACGAGGTCGAGCAAGGGAGGGCTTGGCAACAAGCCGGCATGGTTGATCAGTCCTGGCTCCAGCGTTACGTGCTTGCATAGCTGCCGTCAGAACGCAGCGCGTCGATGTAGCCCTTCGGCAATACTTTGCAGCGGCCTGCACAAGCACCGTATGGCTCGTTTCACGGCTCAGCGTGATATCGCCAGGCACCTGCGTCGATCAGGCGCTGCTCTCAATCTTGACCGTCTTGCCAAGCTCTCGCCATTTGCTCAGTTCAGTCTCAAGATAATGCCGAAAATCATCGGGGGAGCCCTGTATTGGCTTGCAATATAGCTTCTTCATTTGGCTGGCTACAGCAGGCTTCGCTCCGATCTTGTTTATCGCCTCATTCAGCTTCTTGATGAGGCTCGGATCCATGCCGGCGGGCCCGATCAATCCGTAGAAAGTAAAATCGATGCCCTTCAACTCTGCAACACCGGTCTCAGTCAGGGAGGGGACATTGGCCAATTCTGGCAGCCGTTGAGATCCGGTCACCGTGATTGCTTTCAGCCTTCCCGATGTAGCGAAAGGGATCGCAAACTGCGCAAGCGTGAGTCCGACGTGTACATTGCCCGCGGCCACTTCACGTGCAACGTCTTGATCGGACTTGAAAGGGATGTGGGTAAGGTCAATACCAGTCACCTTCTTCACATATTCGAGCTGCAAGTGGTTTGCCGAGCCGATTCCGGCGGACCCGTAGTTCAGCTTGCCCGGATTGGCCTTGGCGTAGGTAATTAACTCTCGCATCGACGAAACCGGCATTGACGGATGAACGAAGAACACGCCGGGGGCTGTGGCAATCATCCCGATCAAACTGAAGTCCTTCAGAGGATCGTAAGGCAGGTCTTTGCGAATCCCCGGGCCTTGGCCAAGAGCGCTACCCCCTGCCAACGTCAAGGTCAATCCATCCGGCGGAGCTGCAAGCATTGGACGAATGGCAAGCAGCTGTGAGGCACCTGGCTTGTTATCGACGATCACTGGCACGCCCAGCAGTTCCGTCAGGTGCGAAGCGTATAGTCTGGCGACGTTGTCCGCACCGCTACCAGCGCTAAATCCAACGAGAAGGCGGATGGGGCGTGTACTACCAGGCTGGGCAAGGACCGATCGAGTGAACAAAGCACCCGCACCCAGCGCAAGTAGTGCTCGGCGAGAAATTCTGGCTTGCATTTTGTCTCCTGCTTTATTTATAAGAAGTAACGTTCTACATTTTTATATTTAGTGCTGCGCGGTTTCCTCGTTGCGCAGAGGGCTTTGGCCGACCGACGTCAATTGCTGCGTGTCTGCCAGAACCATATCCGCGCACTTCTCACCGATCATCATGCAAGGCACGCTAGTGTTCCCAGAGATGATGGTGGGCATCACGGAGGCATCGGCAATCCTGAGCCCCTTGATGCCATGCACTCGAAGCCGCTCGTCGACCACCGACATCGCATCGCCACCCATCTTGCATGTGCCGACCATGTGCTGAGTAATTTGGCCGGTATTCCGAATAAACTCCAGAATTTCCTCATCGGACTGGACCTGAGGGCCAGGAGAAATTTCTTCAGCAATCACATCTCGCAATGGCGATGCGGCAGCGATATGTCGGGCGCATCGAACCGCGGCTACTGCGGTGCTGCGATCATATTCGGTGTCCAGGAAGCGGTACCGGATCATTGGCGGTGCAGCCGGATCTTTTGATCGGATGTGAATGCTGCCGGTGCTCTCCGTACGTTGCACGTGCGTATACATCATGAACCCTTCCATTTTCGACATACGACGACCCTTCCCCGTCTTGACATCAATGATGTATGGGCTGACAACCATCATGACGTCCGGCTCGTTCAGTTCCGAACGGGATCGAGCGAACACCCGCATCGAGCCGTGGCCCTGCGCGATCAGTCCCTTGCGCAGGAATACCCAATGAAGGATTTCCATACCAAGACGCCATCCATGCCCCTTCTTCGCCAGAGAGACGCCGTGTTTGGAAAACCGCCACTTCATCATGGCAGCATAGTGGTCGCGCAGATTCTCACCGACACCTTTTAGTTCGTGCACCAGCGCAATCCCATACTCACGGAGAACCTCAGGATTACCGATGCCGGACAATTCGAGGAGCTTGGGCGTATTGGCTGTTCCTGCACAGAGAATGACTTCGCGCGCGGTTTGGGCTTCCTGAATCGTGCCGTTACGGCGGAAGCGCACGCCTGCGCAACGCTTTCCCTCCATGATTAGAGAGGTAGCCTCAGCTCCCGTAACGATGGTCAGATTCGGCCGCCGTCTAACTGGTTCGAGATACTGGGTTGCCGTGCTCTGACGCTCACCGCGATAGCCAGTCAGCTGTGCCATTGCGACGCCCTCCTGCGAGGCCCCACTGTAGTCACTGTTGTAAGGAATTCCTACGGCCTGAGCCGATCGAATGAAGAGGTCATAAAACGAGGATAGTTTTTTGCTCTGCGTGACTTTGACTGGCCCCGAGCGTCCGCGGTACTCGTCTGAACCAATCTCCGTGCTTTCGATCTTCTTGAGGTACGGAAGAACCTCCTTGAAGCTCCACCCTTTACAGCCAAGCGCGCTCCACGTGTCGTAGTCCAGCCGTTGGCCCCGGTTGTAAACAATGGCGTTGATTGAGCTGCTGCCACCCAGCATCTTTCCGCGTGGACAAGCAATGCGACGATTTCCGTGCGTGGGGTCAGGCTCCGACTCATAGCGCCAATCGACCAGAGGATTGTCGACCAGAAACAACACCCCAAGAGGGGGCCGTGACCAGATATATTTCCCTCCCTTTACACCTGCCTCAAGGCAGAGGACCGTATACTTGCCGTTTTCACTGAGTCGGCTGGCCACTACGCCACCGGCCGAACCTGAGCCGACAACAATGAAGTCATAGGTGTTTGGCTGCATAGATCTGCTACTGCTTCGATATCATGGGTCAATGACTGCGTATTTCTCTGCGGGACTGCACAACGGCTTTAGTCGCCGTTGATGTAGACACTCTTCTCGTACAGGAATCCTTCAACGTGTTGAGCGCCGCCTTTGACGCCATACCCGCTTTGCTTGTAGCCACTGAAGCCCACTGCAGGATCGGCCAGTCCATAGCAATTGACCCACATCTTTCCAGCCTTGATGCCATGGATCATCCTGGTCATGGTGCCGACATTGGTGGTCCACACAGCACCTCCCAGGCCGTATTCTGTATCGTTAGCCAGGCGCAGCGCTTCGTCCGTCGTGTCAAATGGAATCACCGACGCCACCGGTCCGAAGATTTCTTCGCGGGCGATCCTCATGTCGTTACGAACGTTATCGAAAACGGTCGGCGCGACAAAGTAGCCTTCGGCTAGTTCGCCTGCGAGCTGGTTGCCACCAGCGGCCAACCGGGCACCCTCCTCCACCCCGATGGACATGTAGGTCATCACTCGGTCGAGTTGACGTTTGGAAACCAGAGGGCCAAGTTGAACACCAGGCTCAAACGGATCTCCGACCTTGATTGCTTTCGTGAAGTCAGCGAGTCGCGCAACGAAGGCTTCGTGGATGCTGCGTTGGACAAAGATCCTTGTTCCTGCTGAGCAGATCTGTCCAGAGTTGTTAAAGACGCCCATCGCCGCTCCGGGAACTGCCTTGTCGAGATTGGCATCCGCGAACACGATATCCGGCGACTTCCCCCCCAGCTCCAACTGAATTCGCTTCATGTTTCCAGCTGAAGCCTTAATGATTTCCCGGCCTGTAACGGTGGAGCCGGTGAATGCAATGCGGTCGACACCCATATGCGCTGCAAGAGCGGCGCCTGCTTCGGAGCCATACCCGGTCACGACATTGATCACGCCTTCCGGTACACCCGCTTCGACGAGCAATTCGGCCGTTCGCAGGGTCGTTAGCGAAGCGTCTTCCGCCGGCTTGATGACCGCGGTACAGCCGGTAGCCAAAGCACCACCCATAATCCACCACATGCTGATCAAGGGTGCATTCCAGGGCGTAATACCACCGATCACGCCAACCGGTGCCTTAAGCGTCAGCGTTGTGTAGTTTCCAGATAGCGAGTTCGGAATGGTTGAGCCGGCCCAGTTCATCGCCTGGCTGGCGAAGTACATAATCGTTTTGAGCAGGCCATCCTTCATTGCGCGCGTACGGGACAGGGGTGCGCCCATATCCAGCGTGTCGAGGACTGCGAGTTCCTCGAAGTTCGCCTCAATGACATCGCAAACGCGCAGCATCAACGCATAGCGGTCATGCGGAGTGAATCGGCTCCACGGGCCCTCAAATGCGCGACGTGCCGCGACGACCGCCGCGTTGATATCGCCCTCTCCGCCGCGCGCCAGGGTTGCCAGCACTTTGCCGGCGGCGGGGTTGAAAGTCTGGATGCTCTCACCGGTCACCGATGGTTGCCACTTGCCGTCAATGAAATGCGCTTTATCGGGGTTGGACAAGAACGCTGGCCGAATTGTAGATGGCGTGTCGATCAAGAATGTCTCCTTCGATGAATGGTCGTGGCATCGTCGCCCTGGTACTTGCGGCGATTCGTCTGCAAGGCCCGCACGACAAGCAAGGTTGTGCAAGGATCTTAAGGACGCATGCATGGAAGGAGGAAATACTGTTTTGTTGTCTCCCTCATCGCGCCAGCTTATGGGGACGGCCGGGACGATCTGCCCGGCTGACGCGAGAGTGATGGGGGAACAACGGGCGAGTCGGGCCAGCCGGCGTCAGGCGTGGGACGACGGAAGAATCCGAGCCCCTTGCCATATGCCGTTCCGAATTAACCCATGCGCGACCTGCACTAGCTCGCTGTGAACGATAGATGCACTGGCAGACAACTTCTGGGCGGGCAGTGAAAACGCATAATTCACGCGCGTGATCGGTGCGTCGGAGATAGGCAGGCATCTCCAACCTTGCGGCGCATAGTGCAACTGGATAGCGGCCATGGGTTGGACCGTGGCCCCGCCTCCTTCCGCGACATAGCGCATCACGAGTTGCACGGAGTCGATCTCAGCAACGACCTCCACCGAAAGGTTGGCGCGCTCCAGTTCGCTGGTGAAGCGGCGCCGGAGGTTGTGACTCGCTGAGGACAGCACCATGGGCAGCGCAGCCGCTTCGGCCAGCGTCAGTGACGTCTTGTCTGGCGCGACTAGCTTACTGTCTGCCGGTACGATCACGAACACGTCTTCTTCAAGTAGAGGCTCGAAGACGAGGTCGCTGGCTGCAGTTTTGCTGAAAAGGATCACGACATCCAGCTCGTCGCGTCGTGCTCTCTCTTCCAGGTGCTGCGGCAGTGCCGAAACCACATTTAGCACGATGCCCGGATAGTTGTCCTTCATGTGTAGCAGCAGTGGCAAGCCCAACATGCATGTCGAGGTAGGAGCCAGGCCCAGCGTAACGCGGCCCTTCACGTTGGAGGATTCCTGACGTGCAATCAGCACCGCCTCGTCCAGCTGGCGCAGCATTAGCTTGGCGTGGCGATACAGCGCCGCGCCGTTTGGCGTTGGCACGACGCCCCGGGCCGACCGCACCAGCAGGGGCTTGCCCACTTCCTCTTCGAGCCGTGCGATCTGCTGGCTGAGGGCCGGTTGCGCAACGAAAAACTGGCGCGACGCCTTGGTCAGGCTGCCACTCTCGACCACCTGGACGAAATACCGCAGTCCCCGCACGTCCATCAACAAATCCGTATAGTGAAGTCAGGCGTCACAGACATCCTGAAGTTTGACTCTCCGAGCCAACGTCAATGCAGTACGCACTGCCTGTGCCATGCGACTTCACTGCCGCGGGGCCGAGCCTGGAGTATCGATGCTAGCATAATGATTCCATTTTTCGGATCGTGTTCCGATGTACGGAATAGGTCTACTCTTACCTGCCCGCTTGCGCCCTGCGCGCTCAAGACCATTTGCGAAGCAGCGCCTTGGCATCAAGCCAATCACCGGTATCGAACCCCTCCACAAAACTGCCATGGACTTCGGCCAGCAAATGGCGGGCGGCGTCACGCTTGCCTTGCAGATCCCAGAGACGGGCCAGGCTTAGCGCACATCGCAACTCAGTTGACCGCGCGCCCTGTCGGCGCGCGAGCGCAATGGCCTTGCTGAGACAGGATTCCGCTTCCTTGTGCGTGGTGGGAATGCCACCGGCGTCGCTCCCCGCCATCTTGACCAACAGCTCGCCCCTTAGGCGAAGCAGTGCAGGTTGATCGAGCCGCTCGCCGGTCCTTTCCGTCAGCGAAAGCGCGTGGCGCAGCACCCGAAGCGCGAGTTCGCATTTCCCCGCTCTGCCGTACGCGTCGGCCAGAAGGCCAAATAGTGATGACCGCCCCAGTCTGGATTTCGTCGCCCGGTGCGCGCGAAGCCCCAGCCGCATTTGCACAACGCCTTCCTCGTACTTGCCCAGCCGCGCGAGCGCCCACCCCCGCAGGATCGTTCCCCATGCCTCATAGATCGGGAATCCGCGCTCGCTCGAAACGGCAATGGCGGCTTCAGCATATTCAAGCGACTTCTGGACCTCGTCCCTGCGCTGGTATAGTTCAGCCGCAAAGATCAGGCTCAGCGCCAGGCCAAATGGATCGGCAGCCGCCCTGGCCAGTTCCAGCGCCTCTTCGCAGCGGTTGCGCGACTGATCCGGTAAGCCGAGGTACCACAAGATCCAGCTCAAGGTGCTGCGTATATGAACCGCGGGGTTTCGCACAAGACGTAGCAGGTGGTCATAGGACTGCCGGCCGGGACGATGCAGCGTCAATGCCTGCTCCATGTGATGCCGCGCCATCCCGATCTTTCCCAGGCGCAGCAGCGTAACGCCCAAAGCCCGATGCGCCTCCGCAAGCCGTTCCACGTCGCTTGTTTTCTGCGCGAGACCCAGCAGGCGCTCGGCCAAGGCGTATGCCCGGTCCAGTTCCGCCCGCAACAGATAGTGGGACCAAAGGCCTGCCTGGGCGGAAAACTGCTCCGGCATGCCTCCGTCGCGTTCGCACAACGCCAGTGCCTGCGTGTAGGTTTCCTCGACCTCTGCCGACCCATGGCCGCGGGCAGCGATCCAGGCAGGACCGAGCGTCAGCAGCAACCGAATCTCCTCGCGGGTCCGTTCGGGGGTATCAGGCAAAGCCCGGAGAAGCTCGAGGGCTGTACCGAGATGCCGGATGCCTTCACGCTGGGCGGACTGCCGCAAAGCTTGCTCGCCTGCGAGATGCAGATAATGGATCGCTTTCCTGGCATTTCTGCTCTTGCTGTAGTGGTGGGCCAGTTCATTGAGGTAGTCGTCCAGTCTGCCGGGAAACAGCGATTCGATGGCCTCGGCGGTGCGCTCATGCAGCTTGCTTCGCTGGCTGAGCAGCAGCGAATTGGCGGAGACTTCCTGGATCAGCGCGTGCGTGAACGCGTACTCGACTTCTGGGAATGCGGGGCGCTCAAAAATGAAATCACTGCGCTGGAGATCGTCGAGTAGCAGCGGCAGCATCTGCTCGGACAACGCGGCAACACACCGTACCAGGCTTAACGAAAAGTCCTTGCCGATGATTGCCAGAACCTGCAACAGCTCTTTCTGTGCTTGCGGCAGGCGGTCAATGCGCGAGGCGACCACGCCCTGCACGGTAGTCGGGATATGAAGCGACACAGAATCCGTCTCGGTCCGGTAGTTCCCCGGCTCGCCAAGGATGACGCCTTCTTCCGCCAGTGTCCTGACAACTTCTTCCACGAAGAAGGGATTGCCCTCGGTCTTCGCCAGGATGAGCTGCTTCAACGACCCAAGCCCGGCATGATCACCCAATAATGCCGTGAGTAGCTCTTGTGCATCCGCTTGGCCCAGGGATTCGAGGTGCAACTGGATGTAGCACGGCAGGTGCTTCCAGTCATGGGCGTAATCCTTCCGGTAGTTGACCAGTAACAGGATTCTGGCAACTGGCACATGCTCTACGAATTCATCGATAAACGCTTCGGTCTCACTGTCCAGCCATTGCAGATCCTCAAACAACAACAAGACGGGCTGGTTGTGGCTTTCTCTTACCAGCAGGCGAATAATCGCTTCAAAGGTGCGCTGGCGCCGGAGCCTGGCGTCCGTCATCGGCAGAGTTGAGGACGGTTCTCGGATACCGAGCAGATCGAGCAGATAGGGCAGTTGATCCTCCAGCGCGCGGTCCAGTGTCAGCAGCCTCCCGATGACCTTTTCGCGATACAACCGCTCGTCATCGGACGCGACGATCTGGAAGTAGTTTTTCAACAGATCGATCAGAGGGAGATAGGGAAATGCTTTGCCATGCGAAACCGAGAAAGTTTCCAGCACTAGGCAACCCTGTTGTGAACGGGTTTTGAATTCGTGGAACAAGCGCGACTTGCCAACACCAGCCTCGCCCGCCACCCCGACGATCCGTCCGTGCTTTGCGTTGGCCGAGACCAGCGCCGCATCCAAACACTCAAGCTCGCGCTCGCGTCCGACGAATCTCGACAGGCCGCGGTACGCCGACACTTGCAGTCGCGTGCGCAGCGTACCGAGCTCAAGCAGTTCATAGACGGAAAGCGGAGTCCGGATGCCTTTTACGTTCGTGGCACCCAACGCTTTGAAATGGAAGTATCCGTCGGCAAGCTTATACGTCGAGTCGCTGACGAGTACCGTCGACGGCGCCGCCATCCCTTCCATCCGTGAAGCGATATGAATGGTGTGACCGACCGGATCATAGTCCGTGTGCAGGTCGTCTTTGCGAATAGATCGCACTACCACTTCGCCGGTGTGGATACCAACGCGAATCTGCAGCGAAATCCCTATTTCTAACCGAATCCTGTCGGCATGCCGGTGCATCGCTTCCTGCATCCGCAATGCCGCATACAGCGCCCGCAACGGGTGGTCTTCGTGCGCAATCGGAGCGCCGAACAGTGCAAGGATGCCATCCCCTAATGACTTGGCCACGTACCCTTCATAGTGGTGTACGGCCTCCATCATGATGGCCACAACTGGATCAATCAGTTCTCGCGCTTCCTCCGGGTCGAGGTCCTGGATCATTGCCGTCGACCCGGCCATATCGGCGAACAACGCGGTAATCGTCTTGCGCTCGCCAGCTTCCTGCCCTCTGGCCTCCATCGCTGCCCGTTCGGCCAAAATACGCTGGGCCAGGTGTGTAGGCGTGTACAGAACCGGGGCACTGACGCCCGGCGCCGCCATCGATGCGCCACAGGAACCGCAGAACTTTGCCGTAGCGGGAGATTCGTGGCCGCATTGGAGACATGTCCGACCCAACACATGGCCGCATTCCTCACAGAACCTCCCGCGCGCGGGGTTCTCAAACCCGCACTTTGTGCAGCGCATAGCATCCTCGAGCAGCCTTCGGCTTCTACCATTACAGGCGCAAAGCCCGTGCCTCGCAAGGCTATCAGCGCTACCCCCGGGTCGCACAGGTGTAGGAGAAATAATGGCGGAGCCGTCGTCCAGCCCGAAGGCCAGGCCGGGGCTGCGCGGGGTGCAAATGGAGAGAGGCTTTCTAAGCACGGGTTGTCTCCTGGCTGTCAATCTTTGGGAATGTTCGGCGCCTTCACCAATTCGGCGGTCTCAGAGATCTCTTTTTCCAGATAGCGCCTGAACTCTTCGGGATTGGATGTCCATGGCGCGGAGCCCTCGGCCTCGAAGCGGCTGATGACCTCTTTGTCCCGAGCCGCGTGGTTCAGTGCATCGGAAAGCTTCTTCACCACGGCCTGCGGCGTGCCCGCCGGAGCCAGTAGGCCCAGCCAGTAGGTGTAGGTGAAAGGCACACCCTGCTCCATCAGCGTGGGAACGTCTGCCAGCGCGGGCAAGCGCTTCGAATCGGTCACCGCCAAGGCGCGCAGCTTTCCGGAGGCCAGGTAGGGCGCAATTCCCGACAAGCCACCGAAAATCAGCGTCACGCGGCCCGCCGCGACGTCGGGCAGGGCCGTAGCCGAGCCCTTGTAGGGCACGTGATGCATGTCGACCTTCTGGCGGTGGGCGAACATCGCCCCGTTGATGTGGAGCGTGCTGCCCACACCCGCAGAGGCATAGGTGACGTGGTCCGTGCTCGCCGTTTGATCAGGTCGGACACGGAGCGAAGCGGTAGTTCGCCGCCGACTGCCAGGATGTTCGGCGCGCGTTGCGCGGGTCCGATTGGCGTGAAGTCCTTCAGCACGTCGAAGCCCGGATTGAGCTCAGGGCCGGCATGGACGTCAGCGTGCTCGTGTGCGCGAGGAGAGTGTAGCCGTCGGCGAGTGAATCCTTGACGACGCGAACGCCGAGGATGGAGTCGCCGCCGGGCCGGTTGTCCACGATCACGGGCCGGCCGAGCCGCTCACTCATTTTCTGGGCGAGCAGGCGCGTGGAAACATCGAGGGAGCCGCCTGCCGCAGAAGGCACCACGATGCGGATTGTTTTCGATGGGATAGGCTCGTTCGCGTACGCCGACGCGGCGACCCACCAGGTCGTGGCGACTGCGCCGAGCGCCTTCGTCCACGTGAGTCCATTCTTTTTATACATCGTTCCTCGCACCATTGGACTTGTTCTCGATCGCGCCCCGAGGCGGTCCTACACCGGTCTTACACCTGGTCTTACACCCGCACGGTGCTCTGGAGCACCGTCTTCGAGATCATGTATGCATCAAGGCTGGACTCGCCTCCCTCGCGCCCGATCCCGCTATCCTTCACGCCGCCGAAGGGCGTGTCCGCGCCCGGGGCGCCGAAGTGGTTGATCGACAGCACGCCCGATTCCAGTTCGCGGCTGATACGCTCGGCCGCTTCGAGCGAATTCGTGAACGCGTAAGCACCGAGGCCGAGGGCAAGGCGTTGGCGATGGACAGCGCGTCGTCCAGGTTCTCCGCCCCCACGCAGGTACCCACCGGCCCGAAGGGTTCCAGCACCATCGCGTCTGCATCGAGCGGCACATCGACCAGCACCGTGGGCGCGAAGAAGCAGCCGCGGTCGCCGATGCGCTCACCCCCCGCGGCGACACGCGCGCCTCGCTGTCGCGCATCGGCCACCAATGCTTCCATTACCGCCAGCCGCCGCTGATTCGCCACCGGGCCCATCTGCACGCCCGGCTCGAAACCGTCGCCAACCCGCATCTCCCTGGCAGCTTCTGCCATGGCGTTTACAAACTCGGTATAGATGCTCCGGTGCACGATGAACCGGCTCGGCGAAGCGCAAATCTGCCCTGTAACACGCATTTTCGCAATCGCGGCTTCGCGCCCCAGTCGAACGGGATCGACGTCTTCGCACACCAGCACGGGGGCGTGTCCACCAAGTTCCATGAGCACGGGCTTCATCGCAGCCCCGGCGAGTTGGGACAGGTGCTTGCCGACCGCGACGGACCCCGTGAGCGTCACTGCCCGAATGATGGGGGAGGCGATCAAGGTGGTCGAGATCATCCCCGGATCGCCGAACACCAGGTTCAGCACGCCGGGAGGAAGGCCCGCATCGACTAAGCACTGGACCAGTGCGCAGGCCGCACCCGGCGTTTCCTCCGCGGCCTTCAGCACGACGGAGCAACCGGCCGCCAAGGCGCCACTGACCTTGCGGGAAGGAGAACTCAGAGGAACGTTCCAGGGCGTGAAGGCCGCGACTGGGCCGATCGGCTGGCGCAGCACCATTTGCTGCTTGCGCGGGCCGGCGGGAACGATGGTGCCGTAGGTGCGCAGCGCCTGCGCGGCGTCCCAGTCGAAAAAGCTCGCGGATCGCTCCACCTCGGCACAAGCCTGCGCGAAGGGCTTGCCGTTCTCGAGGGTGATGATGCTCGCGATCTGGTCGCGACGCTCGCGGAGCAGCCCGGCCGCGACCAGGAGAATGCGACCGCGCTTGTCGGGCGGCGTGTCACGCCACAGGCGGAATCCCTCCGTCGCCGCGCGCAGGGCGCGCGCGAGGTCCTCCTCGGTAGCCCGGGGCACCAGCGCGAGCACGCGTTCGTTGCTCGGGTTCTTCACTTCGCCGCAGAGCGCGCGGTCAAGGATCCATTCCCCATCGATGAAGAGGGCGATGGAGGGGTAGCTTGCCTTGTTCGAGTTCACATTCGCATTCATGGCGCTTACATCAGGAAAACGGCCTTGCCGGTGGCCTGTTGATCGAACAGCCGATAGGCCTCCTGCCCCTGGTCGAATTTCCATTGGTGGGTGAAGATGGCGTCGACGTCGACTTTGCGGTCGGCCACGAACCGGGCGCATTCGGACTGGATGATCGAGGAGAAGGTCCACGACCCCATGATCGTGATCTGCTTGCGGATCAGGTCGGATGACACGTCCGTCTTCAGCTCCCCGCCTTCGCCGACGAAGCAGACCTTCCCCCAGACCTTCAGGCACTTGATCGCGGACACGCGGCCGGCCTGCGATCCCGAGGCATCCAGGGACGCATCCGCGCCGCGGCCGCGGGTCAACTCCTTCACGGCCACCACGGGGTCGATTTCAGATGCGTCAACTACAGCATCGGCTCCAAACTTCTTGGCCAGTGCCAGCCGTTGCGAATTGATGTCCACCGCGATGACTTCGGCGCCCATGGCCTTGGCCAGCTGGGTCGCCGCCAGGCCCACAGGGCCCTGCCCGAAGATCGCTATCGCCTGGTTGCCGAGCAGGTTCAGGCGAAGCATGGCGCCGTAGGCTGTGCCCGTTCCGCAGGAGATGGCGGCCCCGGCCGCGAAAGAGAGCTTGTCCGGCAGAGGCAGCACCGTTGCCGCTGGCACCTTCATGTATTGCGCATGAGCGCCATGGTCGTTGTTTCCGAAGGAGCGGATAGGAATTTCCTGGCACAACTGCTGCCAGCCGCTGCGGCAAAAGCTGCAGGAGGCGCACCCGGCGTAGTGATGAACCATCACGCGATCACCCACGCGCCCGGCGGACTCCGGAACATCTGCACCAATGGCCGCGATGGTCCCGCAAGGTTCGTGGCCTCCGATCACTGGGCCGTTCTGGTATTGATGGCGGGCGCTCGTGGGCGTCCCCTTGGGGCGACGATAGTAGTGCAGGTCGCTTCCACAGAAACCGGACGCCTTGATCTCCAAGACGATTTCGCCTGGACCCGGGGTCGGGTCGGGGAACTTCAGATATTCAACCTCCCGTCCGCCGGGGAATGTTAATGCACGCATAGCAGCCTCCTTTACTTGATGCGTGCAGTGTAAGAACAGGGCTGGGCGCGGACTACCCGGCATTCCTTGATGAGCCCATCATCCCTGGTGAGGGCTGAGGTTTACCCTGCCCCCCCGTTCAGTGAATATGGCACCAGGCCATCTCCCTTGCGTGACTAGATCCCTTGCCACGTCGCGAAGCACGACCCTGACTGCAAGCGCCGCTGGTGACATCTCCGGTTCGCTGATGCTCGAGATGACCGTCTGGCGCCGCATGAACGGACTGGCGATTTCCCAGTACCTAATCCGTTCCGATAGCAGCCGGGCTGTGATCGCACCCGGTTGGATCGTCGCGGCGAATCCGGCCGAGACGATTGTCATCAGGATCTCTAGGCTGTCCACCTCCAGCACGATGTTCGGTTGAACGCCGATTCGCCCAAACGCATCCTCCGCGACCGAGCGTACGATGTGCGACCCCATGACCAGCGGCACTTGCCCGAGGTCCTCCAAGGCAATGGTGCGGTCCTGGAAGGAGCAGAGTTCCGGAATATCGCGGTCGCCGATCAGGAACATTCGCTCCTCCAGTAGGGGCAGTGTTCCGCCAGGGAAAGGCAGCCCCGTCTCGAAAAGCACAGCCATGTCCAACTGGCGCGCGTTGAGCATTGCCACAAGGTTGAGCGAGAGGCTTCCGACGAGCCGGACGCGAATGTCCGGGTAACGCAACTTCATCATTTCGACAAACGGCAGTGCCATCACGGCCGCCGCGGAGGAGGAAATTCCCACGCTCACCTGTCCAGCGAGCCGAGCTTGCTGTGCAGCTTGCGCCGCCGCCTCCACGTGCCGCAGGGCGAGCTGGGCGTGCTTGTAGAAGCCCAATCCGGCATCCGTCGGCTTCACGCCGGTGGCGGTGCGATGCAGCAGCCGCGTGCTCAGCTCGCTCTCCAGGCGCGTGAGTTGCTGGCTCAACCCTGACGAGACGAGCCCCATTTCCTTGGCGGCTCGGCCGATACTGCCGGCTTCGACCACCTTGACAAAGTAGCGCATCTGCCGAATTTCCATACGGCACCTCCGAGGCCGTTCAGGTTGCTGGCGGTCAATCGTACCGACTTCCGGTACAAGTGACGCCGGTCGGAAACCGTGGATGCCAACAGTTGAAGGAAGGTCAGCCCGCCATTCAATCAGAGTAAAAGCAGGCCGTATTGGCTGTGGGCGATAAATGGTCCAGACGAGCCTAAGTGCGTTGCCGGTTGTACCTGTGGAAGCAAGCGCGGAGACGCTTTCCTACTGGCCGTTGCCCACTCAGAAAAAAAGGAAGGCCGGAGCCTGTCGTTCAACCCGAAGGCCAGGCCGGCAGACAGGCTCCGCGGGGAGCCAATGGAGAGACCTATGGAGGAGGAAGCGCCCCGATCCTTCAAATCCACCCGGGTAGTCCATAACCAGACCACGGTCGGCCAGGACAGACACCACCAGGCTTCACAGAACGGCCGCATCAGACCGGCCGCAGTGGTATGGCATCCGCGGCAATCATATCGGCGGCTTTTTCCCCGATCATCATGGACGGCGCATTGGTGTTGCCGGATGTCACCCGTGGCATGATCGATGCATCGGCAACACGCAAGCGGTCCACGCCCCGCACCCGGAGCCGCTCGTCCACGACTGCTAGGCCGTCCGTTCCCATCTTGCAAGTCCCTGCGGGATGAAAGGCCGAGTTCCCGTGCTGCTGCATGAAGGCCATCAGGTCGTCATCCGTTTTCACCCCCGGCCCGGGCAGCGTCTCCTGGCGGATTCGCGACGCCATCGGCTCGGTGGCCATGATGGCGCGTATTCTCCGGATGCCACTGAGCATGGCGTCAATGTCTTCCTGATGTGTCAGGAAGTTAGGGGTTAGTACCGGGGCCTGTGAGGGGTCCGCTGACCGAAGGGTGACGCTGCCGCTTGCGGCAGGCCGGACGCGATACACCGAGGCGGCAACGGCTGGCGCGGGGTCAACCTCGATCCTGCCACCCTCGTGATAGGTGAACGTCATCGGGCGGAAGCTGATCTGCAGGTCAGCGTAGGGTTGCGCCTCCCCGCTTTTGACAAATGCCGCCACCTGGGACGAACCGAGTGCGAGGTAGCCACCGCCCGTCGCGAGATAGCGCATTCCCTCCCAGTACTTGCGCAACCCGCTGATATGACGGTTATAGGAGCTGTCTTCGGCCGTCTGAAAGCTGCAGTGGATATAGAAATGGTCCTGCAGGTTCTGACCAACGCCTGGCAGATCGCAATGCACTGGTATTCCGTGCCGCTGCAGCTCCTTGCTGGGCCCGATCCCCGACAGCATGAGCAACTGCGGCGAATTCAACGCGCCTGCGCTCACAATCACTTCGCGCGAGGACATGAATGCGGTCCGTTGACCGTTCCGTATTACCTCGACACCGCAGGCTTGTCGCTCTTGGAGCAGGATACGCGTGACCAGGCAGTCCGATTGCACTACAAGATTTGGTCGATGGCGCACCGGTGCCACATAGGCGCTGTAGGCGGAATGACGCCGGCCACGCCGGATATTGTGCTGGATGTAACCAACACCGTCGTGGACCGCCCCGTTGAGATCCGAGCTTCTCGCAATACCCTGGCGAACCGCGGCTTCAATGAAGTCCGCGGAACTCGGGTGCAATACCGCCGGATCACTAATGTATAGCGGACCGCCGACGCCGCGATAGGCATCTTCCCCGCGCGCGTTGTGCTCCATGCGCTTGAAATACGGCAGGACGTCATCGTAGCCCCAGCCAGCGTTGCCATCCTTGCGCCAGTCGTCAAAGTCCTGCTGATGGCCTCGAATGTAGACCATCCCATTGATCGCGCTGGAACCGCCGAGTCCACGGCCCCGCGGCCAGTACATGCGCCGGTCGTGCAGCTGCGGCATGGGCTCGGTGAAGTAGTTCCAGTTGAGCTGCTTGTGGAAGAACATCTTGGCCATGCCGGCCGGCGTATTCACCCAAAAGCGGTCGGTCGGGGGCCCGGCTTCAATCAGCAGGACCCGCACCTTCGGGTCTTCGCTAAGGCGGCGCGCGAGCACGCATCCCGCCGAACCAGCGCCGACAATAATATAGTCAAATGTCTGCATTGCAATCGCGACTTTCATTGCGTATATCAGGGACGCGGCAATCACCCTGGGGCGCCGCGTGCGAGCGTGCTGTCACTCTTTGACGATTTTCAGGTCGGCGGCGATCTTTTCCAGACTGGCAAACTCCGTGGCGAGCCGTTCGTCGAAGGCCGCGGGCGAAAGCATGTAGGCCTCGGCCCCATCGGCCTGGAAGCGTTGCACTAACGCCTTGTCGGTCAATGCGTACTTGAGTGCGTCTGAAAGGCGGTTCATGACATCCTTGGGTGTACCGGCCTTCGCCAACAGGCCGAGCCAGACACTGAAGGTGTAGTCGACCCCTTGTTCCCTGAAGGTTGGGATATCCGGTGCGGCGGGCAAACGCTCTGCCGAGGTGACACCCAGCGCCCGCATTTTTCCACTCTTCACATGGGCAGAACTGCTGATATACGCGTCAAAGAACATCGATACGCGACCGGCAATGACGTCTGGCATCACAGCACCGTTCCCCTTATAGGGGACAGGCAGCACATTCAGCCGGTAAGCACGCAGCACCGCTTCGGCCGCAATATGCGGGGCGTTGGCCACGCCGCCATGCCCATAGCTCAGATTTCCAGCGCTGGCTTGGGTCACATACTCCTTCAGCGAACGTGGTCCGCCAGCACCGACCAGCATCAGAAACGGGGCCCGAGTCATCGGACCGATCCCGCTGAAGTCCTTGATGCTGTAACCGGGATCCTTCTTGGTGTAAGGAAGCGTCAGGAAGCCCAACGACTGCGCCAGGATGGTATAGCCGTCGGCCGGCTGGTCGCGCACGTATCGGGTGGCCACCATGGTATCGCCGCCCGGCCTGTTCTCGACAACGATCGGCTGCCCCAGCCGCTCGCTCATCTTCTGTGCGACCAGGCGTGTCGTGATATCGGTAGCGCCGCCGGGAGCCGTTCCGACGACGATGCGGATGGGTTTTGACGGATAAGGCTCTGCCGACACGGCAGAAATGGGGCTCAGAGCGGCGATCGAGGCCATCAGGAAGAATACGACCTTCCCTGTCGTCACGCAGTTCATGTGCTGTCTCCGGTATTCGATATGTACTTGCACAACAAACAGACTGCACCTTGGGCGTGGAGGTCACCAAGAAATTGGGCGCAACCAGCCCTGCCGGATAAATCTACTTATCCGGCACAGGGACAGCGAATCAGGGGAATGCGTCAGATACGGTTCAGGATGCGGCCACCATCGACCAGCACCGATACACCCGTGATGAAATTTGCCTCATCGGAAGCGAGGAACAGCGCCGCATTGGCGACGTCCCAGCCAGTGCCCTGGCGGCCGAGGGGAACCTTGGCGTTACGCTCCGCCGACACCTGTTCGCGAGACTGATTCCATTCGCGCACGCGCGTGTCCACTGCCATGGGTGTTGCGATCAAACCCGGCAGCACGCAGTTGGCGCGGATACCATATTGGGCATTCTGCAGCGCGAGTTGCTCGGTGAACGCGACAACGCCCGCCTTGGCCGCCTTATAGGCGACGTACGGATACTTGCCAACCGCGGCAGCCGAAGAAACGTTGACGATCGCCCCGCCGCCTTGCTTGCGCATGATCGCCACTGCGTGCTTGCATGCAAATACGGTGCCGCGCAGATTGATGCGGCAGACGTTGTCGAAGTTTTCCTCGGTGATATCGAGCAGGTCGGCATCCCCGCCAGCGATGCTTACGCCGACGTTGTTGTGCAGCACGTCAAGCGAGCCCCATTTCTGATTGGCCTCGGCCATCGCGCGCGCCAGGTCCTCTTCGCGGGTAACATCCGCGGCAAAGCTGACGCATTCGAAGCCTTCCGCGCGGATGATTTCTGCTGTCTCCTCGGCCGATTCGAGACGCCGGTCGACAGCCAGTACCCGGGCGCCCTCGCGCGCAAACCGAATCGCAGCTGCGCGTCCATTGCCAACTCCCTCCCCGGGACTCTGGCCTGCCCCAATGACTACGGCGACCTTGCCTTCCAGCCTTTTTGCTGGCGTCCAACCCTCTTTGCGTTCCGATGTACTCATTGCATTTGCCTCCTATTCTTTCTTGCAGCTTGTTCAGTTTCAGCCCGCGACATTCACGTGTTTGCTGAAGCGGGCCCATTTGTCGGTATCTTCCTGAATGATCTTGCGCAGGTCGTCGGGACTGCCGGATCGTGGCTCCGCGTGGTACTTTTCCCGGACTTGCGCTGCGGACACCGGCTCGCGCGATACGCGGTTAATGGCCACATTCAGTTTCGTGGCGACTGCGGCTGGCAAGCCTTTCGGCCCCACGAGGCCGTAGTAGGTATAAGGATCGAGGCCCTCCAATCCGCTGATGCCGGCTTCCGCCAGGCTTGGCACTTCTGGTAGCGCCTTCACCCGGTGCGTGCCCGTCACTGCCAGCGCCCGGACCTTGCCATTGCTAATGGCCCCCACCGCGCCCTGGGCCGGCGCAATTCCGATATGCACAGACCCGGTGGACATCGCCTGCACGATATCCGCATCCGCCTTATAGGGAATATGGGTCATGGTGATGCCGGCCACCTTGCTCAGGTAAGCGCCAGCCAAATGACTGGCCGAACCGATGCCCGAGGAACCGAAATTCAGCGTGGTCGGGTTCGCCTTGGAGTAGGCAGCAAGTTCGCGCAACGAGCGCGCGGCCAGATCACGATTGACCAAGATCACGCCCGGCGCCGTAGCGACCAGCCCGACCATGCTGAAGTCCCTCAGCGGCTCATAGGACAAGGTGCCGCGCTGAACCCCTGGCGTCTGGGAAAGCGCGCTGCCCGTGCCCATGTAAAGCGTGTAACCGTCCGCCGGCGCGCCCATCAGCGCCTTGATCGCAACGATCTGCCCCGCACCGGGCTTGTTCTCCACGACAACTGGAGTCTTCAACTCGACGGCCAACTTCTGGGCATAAAACCTGGCAATTGCGTCGGTACTCCCGCCTGCGGCAAACCCCACCAGGATGCGAATCGGACGGACCGGGTACTCCTCGGCGTGCGCCCCCATGCTGAACATTGCTGCCATGCCAATGGAAAAGAAGCGCGTGACAGGACTGCTAGCCATGAATTGTCTCCTACACATACAAACATACCGCTGGCGACTCCCGGCCCTCGGGGGGGCCGGACTTCAAACGTGGCTCCAGCCTCATAGCCGCATCAGCACAGACTTGGTCTGGCTATATGCGTCGATCGACTCTGCCCCCATTTCCCGGCCATACCCGGATTGTTTGTATCCGCCAATGGCCATGACGGGATCGGTTTCGGCATAGGTGTTGATCCAAACCCGCCCGGATTTCAGCGCGCGGGCGACCCGGTGCGCACGACTGACATCCCGTGTCCAGACCGCTGCGGCAAGTCCATACTCCGTATCGTTGCCCATCGCGACAACGTCCGCCTCGTCCTTGAATGGGATGATGGACAGCACAGGACCGAAGATTTCTTCCCGCGCGATCCGCATCGCATTGGAGACTTCGCAGAATACGGTCGGCTCAACGAAGTATCCGATGTCACCAACGCGCGAGCCACCCAGCACAAGACGGGCACCATCTTCACGCCCAGCGTCCACATAGGACAGGACGCGATGCATCTGTCGCTCGGAAATAATGGGGCCCATTTGGGTGTCCGGTGCCAGAGGCGAGCCGACCCGGTACGTTGCTGCGACCTCCGATACGCGCTGGGCGATTTCGTCATGCAAGCTCTCATGAACGAACAGCCGCGTGCCCGCGGAACAAATCTGTCCGGAGTTCCTGCAGAACGCCACCACGGCGGTCTCGATGGCACGGTCAAGATCGGCATCCGGGAAGATAATATTCGGCGACTTACCGCCCAGCTCCAGCGTCACCTTCTTCATGTTGCCTGCCGACGCCTGGAGAATCTGCCTGCCAACGCCCGTTGAACCGGTGAAGGCAATCTTGTCGATATCGGGATGGGCCGCCATGGCCGCGCCCGCTGTCGCCCCATATCCAGGCACGACGTTTACCACGCCGGGCGGCAAGTCGAGGTCCTGAATCAGCTCGGCCAACCGAAGCGTCGTCAGCGGCGACTGTTCCGCCGGCTTCAGCACAGCGGTATTGCCGCAGACCAGCGCCGGCGCCAGTTTGGTCGCAGCCATGACGAGCGGGACGTTCCAGGCATTGATCAGCGCGCACACCCCCATGGGCTCGCGCAACGTATAGATGAAGCGGGACGCGTCCGTCGGGTTGGTCGTGCCGTGGATCTTCGTTGCCCAGCCGGCGTAGTACCGGAACAGTTCGGCCGCCGATGCGACACGGCCGACCGTGAATGCCAATGGTGCGCCCATATCGAGGGTCTCGAGCACCGCCAGTTCCTCGGCGTGCTGTTCGATGGCATCGGCAATCTTCAGCAGGTAGCGGGCGCGGTCGTGCGGAGAAATCCCGGCCCACGAAGGCGCCTCGAAGGCCTGCCTTGCGGCGCGAACTGCTGCATCAATATCCTCGCGGTCCGCCTCGGCCACCTCCACCAGACCCTGTTCGGTGGACGGATCAATGGTGGCAAACGTCTTGCCGGAGGCGGCATTGACCCACTCGCCGCCGATCAATAGGCGCTTCGGGCCGCTGGCAAGCCACTCCAATGCCTTGCGATGGCCCGCGTTAACAGGTTCTACGTTCGATGAGAAAGATGACATGCGTTGATCTCCTGAATGCTTTCGTGCTGTTGGGTCTGCACCCCCCGTCTGTGGGGTGCATCGCTGCCCCTACTGCTTTTCGAGCTTGATTTCCTTTGACAGCTTGGCCACGTCCTCGACTTCCTTGGCCATAAAGGCATTGAATTCGCCCGGCGACATGAAGTTGTACTCGATGCCTTCTGCCAGGAATCGCTCCTTCAGGGCCTTGTTGGAATACACGGCATGCAGCGCTTCGGACAGCTTCTGCACCACGTCCTTGGGGGTGCCTGCCGGCGCCACCAGGCCCATCCAGGTATAGAAGCTATAGCCGGGAACGCCTTGTTCGGCGAGCGTCGGGATATCGGGCGCCGTGCTGATGCGGGTCGCCGACGAAACACCCAGCGCCCTCAGCTTGCCGCCGGCCAGATAGCCCTTGCCGCTGCCGTATGCTTCGAAAATCATGCTGACACGTCCGCTCATCACATCCGGCATGGCCGGGCCGTTGCCCTTGTATGGGACGTGCAGCAGTTGCAGGCCAGCCCGCTGCAGGTACAGCGCTGCACCGATGTGCGTGCCCGTGCCAACGCCCGCCGAAGCGTAGCTCAGCTTGTTCGGAGTCGCCTTGGCCTGCTTGATGAAGTCCGCGGCGGTCTTGTTGGGGCTGTCCGGCGCCACGACGAGCAGAAGCGGCGACTTGCCGAGGAAGCCGATGCCGGTAAAGTCCTTGGTCACGTCATAGCCGGCATCTTTCTTCAGCACTTGCTGGTAGGTCATGGTCCCCGCCGAGGCTAGCAGCGTGTAACCGTCAGCCGGGGCCGCCTTGACGGCGTTGATGCCGATCATGCCGTCCCCACCAGCACGGTTTTCAACGACGACCTGCTGCTTCAGTCGCGTACCCAGTTCCTGTGCCACCAGGCGCGTCGTGAAATCGACCAGCCCGCCCGGGCCGGTGTTGACCACGATGCGAATCGGACGGCTCGGATAGGCATCCGCTGCGAGCGCGGGGGCTACGCTTGCCATTGCAACGGGCAAGATGGCGAACAGTTGCCGGATAGATTGCTTCATGCTTTGTCTCCCGTACTATTTGTAATTGGGTTTTGGATCGCGCTGTTGCGTGCTCAGTTTCCGTAGCGAATACCCGCCATCGATTCATACACGCTGCTCATCTGCGAAACATCCGCCGCTTCGGGCAGTTGGTTGCCTCCCTGCTCGATCAGGCTTCGGACGACCTGCAGAAGCATCACGGGGGCACCTGCCGAGACCGCCAGGGCGCAGGCGGACCGGAGTCCATCCATCACAGACCGCAGGCTGGTTTCCCCCGTCACCTGGCCAGACACCAGGGCGGGCAATATGCTGCGCGAAGCCTCACTCCAGCCGGAGCTTCGGTTGATGACGGTCGCGATGTCGGCAAGGCCAAGGCCATAGCGCAGACCGACGGCGGTGCACTCGTAGGTGACAAGGCGGCACAGCGTCGACACGCCCTCCTCAAGCAGGCTCAGGACCTGCTGCGCGTCGAGGTTCGCGCTGCCGGCACCCTCACTTGTAGGCGCCGATGCGAGTTGCGTTCCTGCGAGCGACGCCATGACCCCGACCATATCCTCCAGCTTTGCGCTCGAGCCCAGGATATTGGCACCGGCTTGCAGCAGCCCCAAGGTCGCGCTGGTGATTGGCATCGGCACGCCAGTCTGGGCACCCAGCGAGACCGCCTGGGCCACGTCCTTCACCATCAATGCCAACGCGAAGTTCGTCGAGGACTTGCCCTGCACCAGCGCGGGAAGCATCTTGTCGGTGGTTTGATTCCGTGCCTTCCCCCGATTCAGATAGTCGCTCATCGCCGCCAGCGGCAAGCCGGCCTTTGCGCCCAGCGCGGCCATCTCGAGAGTACCGAGACGGGCACATGCGTTCATGGCGTTGTTGACCGTCTTCATCGCCTGGCCATCGCCGACACGCTGGCCGCAGCGGACGATTGTCTCGCTGATCGCGCGCAGGATTGGCAACGCCTTTTCGTACACCGCATCCGGGCCGGAAGCCATCAGCGTAGCGCCGCCCTCGGCGACGACATGCGGACTGGCAGATACCGCCGCATCCATCATGTCCACCCCTTGCCGCGCCAACGCCTCAGCGATCTGCCGCGTCTCGCCGGGCAGGCCACTGGTCTGGTCGATCACGAGTTTGCCCTGCGACAATCCGGCTGCCAAACCGTCAGGTCCGAAGACAAGCCGGTGTACATCGGCGCTGCGGGGCAGGCACACCAGGACAACGTCGCATTGCCGGCCCACTTCTGCGGCGGACGATGCCACGCTGGCGCCAAGCGACGACAAGTATTCGCATGCAGCCGGATTCAGATCCCACACGCACAGGTCATGTGCCGGCAGGAAACGCCGCGCGAGTTCCCGCCCCAGTGCGCCCAGGCCGATATATCCAATCTTCAAGTCAGTCTCCTCACCGTGATCCCGGCTGCGGGCAGCGCTACCGCAGGGCCGGGAAAAAGCGCTTTTCAATATGTAGTTAAGGCGAATTCACCGGACTGAGCCGTATCTTCAGATCTCCATCATCTCGAAGTCCGCCTTCGCGGCCGAGCACTCAGGACACATCCAGTCGTCTGGCACGTCGTGCCAGCGCGTGCCTGGGGGAATACCGTCTTCCGGACATCCCGCCTCCTCGTCATAGACGTATCCGCACAGGACGCACTGCCAGATCTTGAATGGCACTTCCAAACCGGATGGTTCGCTGGCTGCCTTGCTCGTTGCTTCACGCTCCGTCATATCTGACGACTCCTCCACCATGCTTTCATCGATTCGCCATCAGAGTGATGCACCTTTGGCCTCGCGCAGCGCGCCGCCTGCCGCGGCGATCTCGGCGAGCAACCTGCTCGGCTGCCAGCGCTTGCCATAGCGCTCGTGCCATTCGGACACTTGTTGCCAGACGGCCTGCGCCCCAACGGTATCCGCCCAGAACATCAGCCCGCCCCGGTGACGGGGGAAGCCGAAGCCGTACAACCACATGACGTCGATGTCGCTCGCGCGGTTCGCCTTGCCCTCGTCCAGGATCTTGCAGGCCTCATTGACCGAAGCGAACAGCAGCCGGTGGAGGATCTCCTGGTCGGTGAAGGTGCGCTGCGGAATGCCGAGTTCCGCCGCCACCTGTGCGATGACCTGCTTCACCACGTCGTCGGGATGCGGGGTGCGGTCGCCATCACGATAGGCGTACCAGCCGGCGCCGGTCTTCTGGCCTTTGCGGCCCATTTCCACCAACCGGTCGGGAACATGCAGCTTGCGGTACTCCGGATTCGCCGCCGCCCGGCGCTTGCGTCCTTCATAGCTGACATCGAGACCAGAAATGTCGTTGACGGCAAATGGGCCCATCGGGTAGCCGAAGTCGACCATGACTTTGTCGATCTGCTCCGGCGTGGCGCCTTCCTCGAGCATCAGCATCATCTCGGTCATCATCGGGGCACGGCTTCGGTTTGCGGCAAAGCCATCGCACGAGCCGGCGACGGCACATACCTTGCCCATGTCGCGCGCCATCTTCATGGCATTCGCCACCGTCTCCGCCGAGGTCTTGCTGCCGCGCACCACCTCGCAGAGCTTCATGACGTTCGCCGGCGCAAAGAAGTGGGCACCGGCGACGTCCTGCGGACGCGCGGTGGCGTCCGCCATGATGTCGATATCAATGGCCGACGAGTTTGTCAGCAGCAATGCACCGGGTTTCATCACGGTATCGAGTCGGCCGAAGATCTCCTGCTTGATGTCAATACGCTCAAACACTGCCTCAACGACGGCATCGCAGTCTGCGATGGCTTCGTAGCTCTGCACCCCATCGATCAGCGCCATCCGTGCATCCATGTCGCCTTGCGACAAGCTGCCTCGCTTGACACGGACCGCATAGGTGTCCTGGATGCGTTGCATGCCGCGATCGAGCGCCTCGCGGGAAACCTCCAACACTTTGACGGGAATGCCCGCATCCGCGTAGGACATGGCAATGCCACTGCCCATCGTGCCCGCACCAATCACGGCAGCGGATCCGATGCGCTGCGTCTTGGCAGCGGGCGCAGCGCCGGGAACCTTGGCGGCTTCGCGCTCGGCGAAGAACGCGTAGCGAAGTGCTTTTGCCTCATCGGAACTTTCCAGCTCAACGAAGCGTTCCGCCTCCAGCGCTACGCCCTCGTCAAACGGCATCGTGAGCGCGGCCTGCACGCATTCGAGCGCATAAGCCGGCGCCTTGACATGCCGAGACTTCTTGGCAATGGACTTGCGCGCGGCGTCGAGTGAAGCCATGGCCGCATCCGTCGCGACGCGCTGCACCATATCGCGCGCACGGGGCAACGGCCGCTGTGAAGCGACGTCCTTGGCGAAGCGAATGGCTGCCGTTTTCAGATCAATACCCTCGACGATGGCATCGACGATGCCGAATCGCTGCGCCTCCCCGGCGCTGACATGACGGCCGCTGAGGATGACGTCCAGGGCCGCAGTCGGGCCGGCGATACGAGTCAGCCGCTGCGTACCACCGCCCGCGGGGATGAGGCCAAGATTGACCTCCGGCAAGCCGAGCCTTGCGTCCGGGCTCGCAACCCGATAGTGGCACGCCAGCGCATGCTCGAGTCCACCGCCTAGCGCATAACCGTGCATGGCCGCCACCACCGGCTTCTCGCTCGCTTCGATCGCCGCGGCGCTGGTGCGGGTGGAAACCGGGCGGGCGCTGCCGAACCGGCGGATGTCCGCGCCAGCGATGAAGTTCTTGCCTTCTCCCAGTAATACGATGGCTTCGATACCGGCGTCCGCATTGGCACGCGCAATGCCATCCATGATGCCTTCTCGCACACCGGCGGCCAGTGCATTGACCGGAGGATTGTTCACGGCAATCAATGCGACGCCGTTCTCAACGGCATAAGTGACAGTCTGGGCTTGATTCATCAGGTTTCCTTCCAGCCGCTACACGTGAAGCGGGCATGTCCGATGTGGTTGCATGTTCGAAGTCATAGTAGCACGAGTTTCAATGAAAGGTATAGGTTTCTATCAGTGGAACTGCGTGCAGATGGGAAAGAAGGTGATCGGGCGCACTCATACATGCCTCGTGAGCGATTTCGCGCGCACCCGTAGTATCGAAAACCCTTAGTGGTTTCAATCACCAAAACCGATTTCGTTTTGTTGACGGGGGAATTCGTGTCGGCTAGAGTTGCCAGCGTTCCTGTCATCTGCAAGTCGCAGATCTGCACCAAGGATGCCTTCCGTTGTTACGAAAAGGCTCCTTGGCATTTGATGCCAAGTCCCGGCTGCGAGTCACCGGCGACGCATCATGGCCGGCAAACCCTCTACCAATCGGTGTTCCGGATTGCGATGAGCGCTGCGTTCATCGTTCCCTGCAGTCTTGCTTGCTTCACCACTACAACCAAATTGAGGAGACCCCATGAAGTTGAGAGCTAACGTCCTGCTTGCAGCCATCGCTGGCGCTTGTTCCACGTCCGCCGTGGCGCAATCCAGCGTGACGCTGTACGGGTTGGTCGATACCGGCTTCGAGTACATCAACCATCTGACGCCGGGCGATCATTCCGTCTTCCGCATGACGCCAGGCAACATGGCCGGATCGCGCTGGGGGATTCGCGGCGTGGAAGATCTCGGTAGCAACCTGAAAGGCGTGTTCGTCCTCGAAAGCGGCTTTGAGTCCGATACCGGCAGATCATCGCAAGGCGGGCGCCTGTTCGGACGTTCCGCCTATGTGGGCTTGCAGGGGCAGTGGGGCTCGCTGCTGCTGGGTCGCCAGACCAACGCGCTTTATGGCATCGCCGGTGATATCGACCCCATGGGGATCATGGGCCGATACTCGTTGCTGGCCAACGACGGCGCTTTCGTCGGACGCGCGGACAACACCGTCAAGTATGTGGGCAAGTTTGGGGGCTTGCAGGCGAGTGCCATGTACAGCTTTGGCGCGGAAAGCGGGACGGCAAACGGCAGCGAGGTCCCCGGCAACAGCAAGCTCGGTCGCGAGTTTGGCGGCAACTTCACGTACACCACGGGCCCCTTTTCCATTGCCGCCGCATATGACGAGCTGAACACGGGCACGACAACTGTCAATCCGGACGCCACGGCACGTCGCGCGACAGTGGCCAGCACCTATGCTTTCCAGAAGGCAAAGGTGTACGTGGGCTATCGCTGGGCCAAGGCTTACGATGGTGCGCTGCTGCCTGGGGCTCCGGTGGCCGGCAACCAACGCTCCAATCTCTGGTGGACCGGCGTGCGCTGGGAGGTCACGCAGCCGCTGCAGATCTCTGCCGCGGTCTACTACCAGGACTTTGCGGATACGAAGGCGGATCCCTGGATGTTTGCCGTGAACGCCGACTACTCCTTCTCCAAGCGCACCGACGCCTATATCTCGGTCGGCTACACGAAGAACCGGAACGGGTCCAACCTCGGCCTTGGCGGCGGCGGCTACGGCTTTGGGACGGTGCAGGCGGGCGCCAACCAGTTCGGTACCGCCATCGGCCTGCGTCACAGGTTCTGACGATCCCGCGCAAAGTGGTTATCGAAAGGCCGCGCTGAGCAAGCGCGGCTTTTGTTATTGCGGAGATCGGCTTCGCAGCCGCTACGCCGTCCGGCTTGACGCGGTTCGATCGGCGAGGATCATGTCGGCCCCCTTCTCTCCGATCATGATGGTCGGCGCATTGGTGTTGCCGGAGGTCACGACAGGCATGATCGACGCATCGACAACGCGCAAGCGCTCGACGCCGCGCACACGCAGGCGTGCGTCAACCACTGCCATGCTGTCCTTGCCCATCTTGCATGTGCCCGCGGGATGGAACGCGCACTGGCCTTCGCGCTCCATATAGTCGATCCATTGCGCGTCGGTGCGTACCGGGTCGCCCGGCACAAGTTCGCGGAGGATCAGCGCAGAGAGCGGCTCCATGGCAAATATCTCGCGCAAGCGCCGCAACCCCGCCAGCATCGCGCGGACATCTTCAGGATCCTGCAGGTAGTTCGGCACAAAGGCAGGCGACTGCATGGGATCGCTGCTACGCAGTGCCACCTCACCGCGCGAGGCCGGGCGCACGCGATAAACGGACGCGCTGATGGCGGGGAAACTGTCGACTACCGCTTCACTGGACCCATCGTAGGAGAATGTCATGGGCCGGAAACTGAGCTCCATGTCCGCATACTCGACATCTGGCCCGCTGCGCACGAAGGCGGCTGCAATCGATGAGCCGAGTGCAAGGTAGCCACCCTTGGTGATCAGATAGCGCGCGCCCTCAGCGTACTTTCGCCATCCGCCGAGATGCTGGTTGTAGGAGCCGCCAGGCGTGGTCTGCGCCTGCACGCGCACCGCGAAATGGTCCTGCAGGTTTTTGCCGACGCCCGGCACGTGCGCAACGGTCGCGATGCCATGTTGCCGCAGCTGCTGGCCGTCGCCGATGCCGGACAGCATCAGCAGATGCGGCGAACTCAGTGCACCCGCGCACAGTATGACCTCGCGCGCGGCTTCGAACCGCTGGGTCCGTCCCTCCAGCAAGACCTCGATTCCCGTAGCAGCCAGGCCACTGAAGAGCACGCGGCGTACATGCGCACCAGTACGGATCTCGAGATTCGGCCGGCGCCCGGCAACGGGGGCCAGGAATGCGTCATAGGTGGACTGCCGCACACCGTTGCGAATCGTGGCGCGCAGCAGCCCTACGCCCTCCTGATCGCCTTCGTTGAAGTCATCCAGGCGTGCCAGGCCAGTCTGTTGCGCCGACGCCAGGAACGCCAGCGCCGCAGGGTGCAGGACCGACGGATCGCTCACGGTCAGCAGTCCGTGCGGCCCGCTGGCGGGTTCGGTGTCAGCGGCATCGCACACCGAGCGCCTGAAGTACGGCAACACGTCGTCCCAGCCCCAACCGGGGTTGCCAAGATCCCGCCAATGATCGAAGTCGCGCCGGTTGCCGCGCACATACACCATGCCATTGATGGCACTGCTTCCGCCCAGCGTCTTGCCGCGCGGCCAGTATATCTGGCGATTGCGCAGGCTCGGCACCGGCTCCGTCTGGAAACACCAGTTGTAGCGCTCAGACTTAAAGAGCTTGCCCATGCCGGCGGGCGTGCGGATCCAGAAATCGTCAGCGGGTGGGCCCGCCTCCACCAGCAGCACACGCGTGCCTGGATCCTCGCTCAGTCGACGCGCCAGGACGCACCCTGCCGAGCCGGCGCCAATGATGATGTAGTCGTAGCAATTCATGCAGTCAGTCCCCTGCCGAAGCCAGCGAGCCGCCACTGGAGCCGATCGGCCGTGGCGACGCTGCCGGGCAACGCAAAAAAAAGCTGGCGCGCCGAAGCTTCACGCCCCGGACTGCGCCAGCAGATTGAATCTCTCCGATCCAGCTCGATCCCTACGCCTGGAACCTTGGCAGGCGTAGGAGGCCACCATCAGTCGTCGCCGAGATGCAGTTCGCTCGGCCTGCGCTTTTCAATGTTGGACTTCAACAGCGCTGCGGTGCGGAAGATGCCGTGCGCAAACTTCCCGTACGGCAGCGTCGCAAACAATGCCATCACCACACCAAGGTGTACCGCCAGCAGCAACGGCATCGCCGCCGTCTCACGTGCGGCCAGCAAGCCCAGGCCCGTCGCACTGGTCAACAACAGCAACGCGATAAATCCCCGGTCCATCGGCCGCTGTTTCGCATCCCCGTGCATCGGATGCCGTCGCAGGTTCAGCCACAGCAAGCCAGCAGGCCCGATCAACAGCCCGATACCGCCGGCGGTCCCCAACAGCACCGGCAGGCTGAACACCGGATACGGCGCATGCCACCCCAACAGATAGTGGTAAGCCGTCGCCACCGTTGTCGAAGCAAAGCACAGCATGAAGCCATAGAACGTGAAATGGTGGAATCGCCTCCGCGCCAGCGTAAAGCGATCGCTCGCCTCATTGCACCCATCACCATGCCCTCCATCGAGGTAGGTCAACGCCAGCACATTCTTCGTCGCCTCGGCCACCGCAGGCGCTGACGCCGCCGTACCGGCGGAGACATCGCGCCAGAACCGCCGCACGCTAACACCGAGCGCCAGCACCGAGAACCCAAACACTGCACCAAACATCGCCGCCAGCGTGTTGTGCGGGAACACCGCATAGAAATTTCCACTGGTATGCCGCTGCCACAGCGAGCCACCCATAGTCACGGCCAGGGCCAGGAACAACGCCAACCCGATCGCCAGCGCGACCGACACCGTCAGGCCGTTGCGCTTGTACAGCTTGCCCAGCGGCGCCGGCCACGCATATTCGCTATACGTCTCCAGCCGCACCTTCGCCATCGCCTGCGGCACATTGACACCGAAGTCATGCGGCGGCGCATATTGGCATGCGTGATAGCACGCCCCGCAGTTATGGCACAAGTTCGCTAGGTAATTGACATCGGCCTTGCCGAACTCAAGCCGGCGCGTCATCGCCGGGAACACCGCGCAGAATCCTTCGCAGTAACGGCACGCATTGCAGATCTGCATCTGCCGCGCAACTTCGGCTTCATTGTCGGTCAGCGGCAGCACGCGGATCACGCGTCCAGTGCCGGGCGCGACGATCGCGCCTTCTTCGTTCCCGGCCAGTTGCGCGGCTTCCCGCGCCAGGGCTTCAAGCTTCTGCATGGACGGCTCCCGTGTTGATGCCTGCCGCCAATGCAGCCTGCGTGCCGGCGATGCGCCCAAAAGCCGTGCCGATCGACATGCCGACCCCGGCCGTATATCCCTTTCCGAGCACGTTGCCCGCCATCATTTCTCCCGCCACGAACAGATTCCCACTCGGCTTTCCGCCGAAGTGCACCTGGGCCCGATCGTTGACCTTGAGCCCCAGGTAAGTGAAGGTGATGCCCGGCCGCAGCGCGTAGCCATAGAACGGCGCCTGGTCCAGCGGGCGTGCCCAATGCGTCTTGGCCGGTACGAGCCCTTCGGTATGGCAATCGTCCAGCGCGGTATGGTCGAAGGTGCCGACGCGACACGCTGCGTTGTAGTCCTGCACGGTGCGTACGAACTGCGCCTCCGGCAGCTCAAGCTTGCGCGCGAGCTCAGGTAGCGTGTCCGCCTTCTCGCCAGGAAACACCGGCGGCATGAAGCGGCCGATGGCTTGGCTGTCGATGATCGAATAGCCGATCTGCCCGGGCTGCTGCGCCACCAGCCGGCCCCAGATCGCATAGCGCTTGGGCCAGAAGTCCTCGCCTTCGTCGTAGAAACGTTCGGCGTCGCGGTTGACCACCACGCCCAGCGACACGCAATCGATGCGCGTGCAGATGCCGCCGTCGTACAGCGGCGCGCGCGCGTCGATGGCGACGCAGTGCGATTGCGATGGGTCGCCGATGGCGTCAGCGCCGGATTCGATCATGTGCCGCAGCAGCACGCCCTGGTTGAAGCGCGTGCCGCGGATCAGGAAGTTGTCCGCGGGCCATTCGCCGCGTTCGTTCTG
This sequence comes from Cupriavidus sp. SK-4, assembly GCF_000611125.1. Taxonomy (NCBI): domain Bacteria; kingdom Pseudomonadati; phylum Pseudomonadota; class Betaproteobacteria; order Burkholderiales; family Burkholderiaceae; genus Cupriavidus; species Cupriavidus sp. SK-4. Next base: position 63,670 of record NZ_JFJW01000014.1, on the reverse strand, counting down.
GCCCCAGGCTTCGCGTAGCCATTCGCGGTTGGACTCAAAGCCGCCCGCGGCCAGCACGCAGGTGCTCGCAGTAAAGCGCATGTCGCCGCTGCGTGCGGCGACGAAGCGGTCCCCATCCAGCTCAACGCTGTCGACCGGGGTGTCATAACGGATCTGCACGCCCATCGCTTCGGCGCTGCGGTAGTACGCGTTGACCAGGGCCTTGCCGCCGCCCATGAAGAAGGCGTTGGTGCGGGCCACGTGCAGCGCGCCCGAAAGTGGCGGCTGGAAACGCACGCCATGCCTGCGCATCCACGGCCGGCACGTCGATGACGCGCGGATCACCAGCCGCGCCAGGTGTTCGTCCGTGATGCCGCCCGTCACCTTGAGCAGGTCCTGCCAGTACTCCTCTTCCGGATAGGCGTCGACCAACACGTCCTGCGGCACGTCATGCATGCAGCGCAGGTTGCGGGTGTGTTGCGAGTTGCCACCGCGCCACGCGCGTGGCGCCGACTCCAGCAGCAGTACCGAAGCCCCGGCTTCGCGCGCCATCAGCGCGGCGCAGAGCGCGGCATTGCCGCCTCCTATCACTAGTACATCGATCATCCAATTCTCCATCATGGCGCCGCGCGCGGCCGCCAGGATCTGACTGTCACGCCTGCCTGGCATCTCGGCAGCAAGGCGGGAACACGCACCAGGAACCGTCGGCGTGGCGGAAGAACATCAAGCACAGCGCGCCCGAAGGCCGCTCAACCTCGACCTGCACATAGCCGCGAGGGCTCGCGTCGTCGCGCATGCGGGTGATCCTTGCCCTCTCCACCGCATCTGGCCCGAGCCACTTCTGCATCAGCCCGCGCAGGGACATTGCACCGATTCCCATTTCATCCTCCCTGGCGATCCGGCCTCGCACCGCGCCGGCTTTACCTGTCTTACACCTCGACCATCTCGAAGTCGCTCTTGCCCACCGAGCACTCCGGACACATCCAGTCGTCCGGAATGTCATTCCAGCGCGTACCCGGCGCAATGCCCTCCTCCGGCATTCCCATCGCTTCGTCGTACACGAAGCCGCACAGTACGCACTGCCAAACCTTGAATTCGGCAAGGACGGCACTCGCACCCGAGTGGTCACCGCTCGCGCATAGCTGGTTCTCCATGGCCCTACTCCTTTCGTCATACCTGCCCCTTGCGGGCTCGGCGCTGGGGGACCTGCCTGCGGACAGAGCCCCCTCTTGAATCACTAAAACGAGCCATGCCGGCCCTGTCCCGATGTTTTTCAGGTTTCCCACAACCTTGGACACGATGGTATCATGGGTTCTGATCATTAGCATCGATTCCAGTGTATGAAACCGAACGGCAGTTGTCCAGTAACCGACTGCAAGGAGACTCGGCATGACAATCAAAGGCAAGGCCTACATCATCGGGGCGTATGAACACCCCCTGCGCAAAGCGCCGGAGCACTCCGTGGCGCAGCTCCATGCGGAAGTCGCCAAAGGTGCGATCGAAGACGCGGGTCTGTCGCGGGACGACATTGACGGCTTCTTTTGCGCCGGCGACGCACCGGGGGCCAATGTCTGGTCGATGGCGAACTACCTCAACCTGAACCGGCTCCGGCATGTCGATTCCACGGATATGGGCGGATGCTCCTACCTGGCGCACGTGGCCCACGCGGCCGAGGCAATTGCGGCGGGAAAGTGCAACGTGGCACTCATCACTCTTGCCGGACGGCCAAATTCGGAGGGCATCTCCGGCACCCAGGTCCGCGTCCGCGGCGTCAATATGCCGGAGGCGCCCTATGAAATGCCCTACAGCCCGGTCACGCTGAACCTGTACGCCATGTGCGCCATGCGGCATATGCATGAGTTTGGCACGACCAGCGACCAGCTGGCCTGGGTAAAGGTTGCCGCTTCGCACCATGCGCAATACAACGAAAACGCAATGCTGCGCAACGTCGTCTCGGTGGACGACGTACTGGCCTCGCCGATGATCGCGGATCCGCTGCATCGCCTGGATTCATGCGTCGTAAGCGACGGTGGTGGCGCAGTGCTCGTGGCGCGCCCGGAGATTGCCAGGACCCTGGCACGCCCGCGCATCAAACTGCTGGGCGCAGGCGAATCGACTAAGCATCAGATGGCCGGCAAGGTCGACCTCACTTACACCGGCGCGGCTTGGACGGGCCCGCGGGCATTCGAGGAAGCGGGCGTTACCCCTGCCGATATTCGGTATGCGTCGATCTACGACAGCTTCACCATCACCGTGATCCTGCAGCTGGAAGACCTCGGCTTCTGCAAGAAAGGCGAAGGCGGCCGATTCGTTGCTGATGGCAACCTGATCTCCGGCGTGGGCAAGCTTCCGTTCAATACCGACGGTGGCGGCCTGTGCAATAACCATCCGGCAAATCGCGGCGGCATCACAAAGATCATCGAAGCGGTGCGCCAGTTGCGCGGCGAAGCCCACCCGAGCGTGCAAGTGCCAGATTGCACACTTGCCCTGGCCACCGGCATCGGCGGAGCCATTGGCCACCGCCACGGCGCCGCCACGCTCATCATGGAAAGGGAGTAAATGACATGCCAACGTTTTCCGAAGCCCGCAAGATCAGCGACCCCGCCCTGAATCCGGGTGACGAGCCCTATTTCGCCGCCGCTGCCCAGGGAAAGCTGCTGCTCAAGGTTTGCCGCGACTGCGAGCAATCGCATCACTATCCGCGTGCCTTGTGTCCTTTTTGCTGGAGCAGCGATGTGCGATGGGCCGACAGCCAAGGGACCGGGGTGATCTACACCTACAGTGTCACGCGCCGCGGCGCCGGCACGCCATACTGCATCGCATACGTGTCTTTGGATGAGGGCCCCACCATCCTGACAAATATCGTGGACACGGATTTGGACACGGTCCGGATCGGCCAGCGCGTCAAAGTGGTCTTCAAGACGTCGGAAGGCGGCACATCGATTCCGATGTTCACGCCAGTTACCGACAACAGGCCCTGATCCGAATACCCACCGGAGAATTCGATGGCCAGATCCATCGCTTTATATAGCGCCGTTGACGACATGCTCACCCATTACGCGGTGGACGTCGATTCCGCTACGCTTGTCAGGAAGGAAACCGTCCGGGTTCCCGCCAAGGTGCAATATGCCTGGCGGCATCCTGCCAAACCGTGCTTGTATGTTTCCACCAGCAACGGCGGCCCGCGGGTCGAATCGGACTACAACCACGTCAGCGCATTCGCCATCGGTGCGGATGGCGCATTGCTTCCCCATGGGGAAAGCCAGCCATTGCCGCGTCGCGCCGTACATATGTGCGTGGATCCCTCGGGGCGCTATGTCCTGAATGGCCACAACTATCCGTCGAGCGGGGTCACAGTGCATCGCGTACAGGCCAATGGCGAAATCGGCGATCGCGTCGTGCAGGCCACCGCCCTGGATTACGGTATTTATCCGCATCAGGTCATGGTCACGCCGTCGGGCCGCACCGCGGTGATCGTCGATCGCGGCAACAAGGCGCAGGGCGACAAGCCGGAAGAGCCGGGGGCGTTGCGGACCTTCGGCTTCGAGGATGGTCAACTCTCGGCGGGCGGCGTGGTAGCCCCGCAGGGGGGATATGGATTCGGCCCGCGCCACATCGCGTTCCATCCGTCAAAACCCTGGCTCTACGCATCGGACGAACGCACCAACCGGCTTTATATGTTCCGCTACAGCGAACGCGGCATTGAAGCGGCGCCTGCCTTCGCCTGTCCAACGCTGCGCCAGCCGGAACTGGTGCGCCCGCGGCAAATCGGCGGACCGATTCATGTCCATCCGGCCGGTCATTGTGTCTACGTTGCCAATCGGGCCGACCACACCGTCGCCGACGGCGAGCACAAGGTATTCGCAGGCGGCGAAAACAATATCGCGGTTTATGGGATCGACCCGGAAACGGGCGAACCGAAACTTCTCCAGCACGTCGACACACAAGCCTTCCACATCCGCACCTTTGCCTGCGATCCGGGTGGGCGCCTGCTGGTTACGGCAAGCATCAAGGCCCTGCACGAGCGCGATGGCGACCGTATCCGGCACGTGCCGGCGGCGCTCTCGGTCTTTCGCATCCAGGCCGATGGCCGTCTGGAGTTCTGCCGAAAGTACGATGTAGAGACCTCAGGCAGCCAACTCCAGTACTGGATGGGTATGGTTGGCCTTGACTAGTGGCCGGCAAATTGTCGACGAATGTTTATCCGCCCCACCTTAGTGAGCAAAAAACATGGATCTCGGAATCAAAGGAAAGACTGCGCTAATCACCGCCTCCAGCGGCGGCATGGGCAGGAACATTGCGCACGCCTTGGCTGCAGAGGGCGTCAATGTGGTGCTGTTCGCCCGCTCCGCTGACAAGCTGCAAGCCGTTGCGGATGAGATCGAACAGCAGCACGGCGTGAAGGCCGTCGCGGTCCCTGGCAATATGCTGGTTCGCGCCGACGTGGAACGCCTGGCTTCCTCGCTCCGGCAGCACGGCGGTGGACCCGACATTGTCGTCCTGAATACCTCACGCCCCCCCAACCCGATCCGCGCCACACTCGAAGAAACCGACGAGGAGCGCTGGAAGGAGGCGTACCAGAACCAGTTGTGGGGCACCATCCAGGTGGTTACCCACGTCCTTCCGCTGATGCTCGACCGCAACTGGGGCCGGGTCATTGCCATCACGTCGGCATCAGTCAAGCAGCCGATGCCGCATCACAGCCTGTCAACGGTGTTTCGGGCCGGCGTTACGGCTTATATGAAGCACCTGGCGAATGAGGTCGGCGCCAGTGGCATCACGGTGAACTGTGTTGCGCCCGCGCTGATCGACACTTCACACCGCAGCGGCGGTGCCGCCTATTCTGCGGAACAAACGGCCGCCCGCAAGAAACTGACGCCGCTGGGCCGACTCGGTACCCAGCAGGAGACAACCGGCGTGGTAACGTTCCTGGCTTCGATGCAGGCAGGATTCGTCAACGGCGCGACGATTCCGGTGGAAGGCGGGATGGTGGGGTCACTGCTCTGACGCCCAAGCGTCCGGCGAGCGGGGGTGAAGGGTGGTAGGCCGCGTGCAGCGTGCCTACCCCATTGGACCGTCTAGTCCAGCTTGCCGCCGAACTGCAGCGAAATATTGGCGGCGGCGCTGACCACTTGCTTGACGAGTTCCTTTTCCCGCGTCTGCAAACGCACCGTCGGCGCACCGAGTGAAATGCAATAGTGCACTTCCTCATGCACGTCCTTGATGGGAGCCGAGATCGCCGAGATGCCTAGCAGGCGTTCCCCGTGCGAGACCGAATATCCCTGCTCGCGCACCTTCTCGAACTCCGCGAGCACATCGGCCTTGGTTCGCTTGGTCGCCTTGGCGACCGCGGTGACGAGAGGCGCCGCCTCGTCCTTGGGCATATATGCCATCAGCACCTTGGAACCGGAGCCCATGAGCAGCGGAATCTGCTCGCCCGCCTGGACCACGGCACGCAGCGGCGATGCGTCTGTCGACACCGCGTCAATGCAGATGCGATTCTGGCCACTGACCGTATGGAGCGAGATTGTCTCCTTGGTTTTCTCCGCCAGCTCGACCAGGATCGGGCGGGCGATCTCGCGGATGCCGAGCGTACTCTTGACCAGGCCGGCCAGTCGCGTGAAGCGGAATGAAAGGCAGTATTGCTGGTCTTCCAGGCGAACCAGATAGCCGGCCTGGTCCAGACTCTGGACAATGCGGAACGTCGTAGACTTCGGCAGCTCGATGCGGTCAGCAATCTCCTGTAGCGTCAGGCTGCTCCGTTCGGCGGTGAAGCTTTCGAATACAGCAAGAATACGTTGCACCGAGCGCATCATTTGGAGGTGTTCCATCCATATTTTCAAACCCTGTATGGTACATCACGGGCAGTAGGGTTGGTGCCACGCCCACGACGCCTCCTATCATCCGCCACCGCCGTAGGCAGCCCACCGGGCGGGCTCCTACAGCAGCCCTAAAAAGCGCTGTATTAGGCACTTTTTGTACAGAAAAGAGCATGTTTTAGCGGCCCTCGAATACGGGCTTGCGCTTCTCCTTGTAAGCCAGGATTGCTTCCTTGTAGTCGCGGGTCGACTGCACCACAGCCATATGCGATGCCACCGTTTCAAGACTCGTGCGCAGGTCAGTGCGAAGCGATTGATACATCAGCTTCTTTATATCGCGTGTCTGGATCGGCGGGCCATCGGCCAGGCGAGCAGCGAAAGCAATCGTCTCTTGCATCAAGTCATCCGCGCTGCAAACCCGATTGACCAGGCCGATCCGCAGCGCTTCGTCTGCCGGGACGAAGTCGCCAGTCCAAAGTAGCTCCAAGGCCTTGGCTGGTCCCACCAGACGCGGCAGGAAATAGCAACCGCCGTTGCCTGGCAGTAGGCCGACACGGATGTATGCCTCCGCAAATCTCGCCGTGCTCGCTGCAAAGCGCAGGTCGCACATCAGCGAAAGGTCCATTCCTGCCCCAACGGCCGCACCGTTTACGGCGGCGATCAGCGGTTTTTCGAACTCTTCCACCGCGAGCGCAACCTGATGTGTGACGTTCTGGAGCCGCTGCTTGCGTTCCAGTGGTGTCGGTTCGGCTTCCGAGCCACGTCGTCCGAGATCGCCGCCCGAACAAAATGCATCGCCGCTTCCAGTGATGACAAAGCTGCCGATGGCAGGGTCGTCGTTCGCCGTTTTCAGTGCCGTACGCAGAAGCTCGAGCATTTCCTCGCTCAACGCATTCTTCTTTTCTGGTCGATTCAGGCGCGCAACCATCACACGGCCAACCGTTTCAATTTCCAGATCTGCCACTTTCTCCTCCTGATTGTTAACGAACCCCGGATTCGGCAGTCGCGACCGCCTTGCGGTGCCGGGCATGCTGCGCACGCGCTTCCAGCAGCGCCGCCTTCAGCTGCCGGTTGATCCATTGCTTGTTGTCCGCAAACACGCGCCGCTCCTTGGCACCCAACGTTCCCGCAAGCACCGTCGCCGCATGTTTCAGTTCGTCGGCAGGTACCACGGCCGCGACCAATCCCCGCGTCAACGCCTCGCGTGCGGGCATGCGCCTGCCGGTCTGAATCAAGTCCAGCGCGAGCGCGCGTCCGCCGATGACCTCAAGAATGTTGGCCCCGGAGAATGTGGGAATGCCCAGGTCGATTTCGGGCAAAGACAGCGAGGCCGTCTCCGCCGCGACACAGGCGTCCGAAAGCAATGCCAGCATGGCCCCGCCGCCGCTGGCGATGCCGTTCAGTACGGCAATGACGGGGACCGGGTTGTCCATCACGGCATCCTGCAATGCTGCCAGTGCATGGGACCGGCGCTCGCGCTGACGCGCCACGTCGCCGTCTTCCGGCTGCTCTCGTATGTCCGCGCCGCCACTGAATACGCGCCCGCCTGCCGCCGTCAGCAGCACGGCCTTGACAGCGGGGTCGCTCGCGCCTGCCCTGATCGCAGCGGTAATGCCCTCCATGATGGCGACTGTCATTGCGTTCGCTTTCTCGGCACGATTGATCGTGATCCACAGAAAATCGTCGGAACGCTCGACTATCAGATTCTCTTGCCTGCTATCCATAAAACCTGTCTCCAGTCATTTTTTGCTATGCAGCCGCCCGGCTCTTGCCGCCGCCAGACACGAAGATGTCGGCGAAGAACTCGCTATCCGGCAGGCGACAAACGTTGATGAAGTCATCGCGGGCGGACTGAACGACGATCGGCGCGCCACACGCGTAGACCTGATGGCCGGACAGGTCCGGGTAGTCTTCCATCACGGCCAGATGAACGAAGCCCGTGCGCCCTTCCCAGGCATCTTCCTCGCGGGCCTCGGACACCACCGGCACGTACCGGACGCCATATTTCTCTTGCCATGTATGCGCGAGCGCGTCGAGGTAGAGATCGGCAGGACGGCGGCCACCCCAGTACAAGGTCATCGGACGGCCGCCTCCCTTGCTTGCCTCGTGCTCGATCATGGCCTTGATCGGCGCGAATCCCGTGCCGCTGGCCACGAAGATGATCGGCTTTGGGCTCTGCTCGCGCACAAAGAACGCACCTACCGGGCCCTCGATCCGCAGCAGGTCATTCTCCTTCATGACGTTGAAGACGTGGGTACTGAACGGGCCGCCGTAGTTGCGCAGATGCAGTTCGACCAAATCCTCGTCCTCCGGCGAATTGGCCATTGACAGGCTGCGGCGAATACCACCTGGCATCACGATATTGATGTACTGGCCAGGCAGAAACTTCAGCCGTTGCCTGGCAGGCAAGCGCAGGCGGATGCGCATGACGTCATGCGCCAGCCGTTCCAGCTGATGTACGCGGCAAGGCAGCCGCACAATGGGGATGTCCATGTTTTCACGGACCACGCTGCTTGCGATCGCCAGCGCGGAGCGCGGCCTGGCCTGACAAAGCAGCGCATAGCCTTGCTCACGCTCCGCCTCCGACAATACACAGCTGTCGGCGTCGCCGTGATCCACATCGCCTTCCAGTACCTTGGCCTTGCAGGTGCCACACGTGCCGGTGCGGCAGCCATGCGGCAGCGGAAAATTGTGGCTCAGCGCGGCGGAAAGGATCGTATCGCCCTCGCCCACGGCCAGCGTGTGGCCGACAGGCTCGAACGTGACCGGGTGCGTCACTGGTTCCATCACGGTCTCGTTCATGACGGATCCCCGGAGACCGGCTGTGACGTGGTGTTGCCACGGGGAATGATGACAGCGTCGGCGGCCACCACGCCATTAGGCAGCACAAACAGCGGGTTGATGTCGACCTCGCCCACCTGATGGCGGGATTCCCAGGCAAACTGCGACAGCGCAGCCAGCGCGCGCGTTGCCGCTTCGACATCCAGCGCCGGCTTGCCGCGGACACCGTCCAGGATCCGACGGCATTTCAGTTCGTCGAGCATCTCCCGCGCGGTCACTTCATCAAACGGCGCCAGCCTGCAGGTCGTGTCGCCAAGGAGTTCGGCATAAATCCCACCCGCACCCACCGCCACTACCGGACCGAAGACCTCGTCGTTGACCACGCCCGCAATCAATTCGAAGCCACCCTGGATCATTTCCGTCACCAGCACGCCAGAGATGCGGGCGGCCGGCGCCTTTTGGCGCGCATTCTCAAGAACCTCGGCGATCGCTGCCTCCAGTTCAGCGCGCGTGCGGATACCGACCTTGACACCCCCCACTTCCGTCTTGTGTGCGATGTCAGGCGAAACGATCTTGACCACCAGCGGTGCGGTCATCCTGTCGAAGACGACAGCCTCCTCGACACCACTGACGATCACATCGTTTGACACGGGAATACCCGCTGCCGCGAGTATGGCTTTCGCATCGGCCTCGGATAGCGACGCACCCTGCGCGTTGCGCGGGAACACCTCGCTCGGTGCCGCAGCCTGTCGCGAAGCGGAGGAAGCTGTGGCGCGTTCGACGCGCGCACGCGCCTGCCGGTAGTTGGCCAGCATTGCCAGCGCACCGGCCGCGCGCGAAGGCGAAGGCAGCACAGGTATGTTTGACCGCGCGAATACCGCCAGCGCCTCTCCGATCTGGCCGGCTGGCGCCGAGGAGAAGACCACAATCGGCTTTTCGCTCGACCCGGCGATTTCGCCCAGCACCTCGGCAGCCACCACGCTCCCCGCCTTGCCGGTTGTCGCGATATTCACGCATACCGCGTGCACATTGGGATCCTCCAGCGTGGCCCGTACTGCGGTTTCCAGATTGGCCCGATTGCCGGCAGAGAAGTAGCCTGCGGTCAGATCAATGGGATTGTGGACTGCCCCGATGTTCGGAATGACCGCCTGCAGGCTTGCCTGGGTCTTTTCGGTCAGTTCGCACAGAGACAGGCCCGCCGGTTCACCGGCGTCGGCAAAGACGATCGCGGAGCCGCCGGAAACGCCCATCACCGCCACCCCGCCGCCCGACGGATACTTGCCGCCTTCTAGTGCCTTCAGGTAGTCAACCGCCTGGTCGATCTCCCGGATCTCCACGATACCGCTTTGCTTGAAGGCCGCCGAGTAGTAGTCATAGCTGCTGGTCATGCTTGCGGTATGCGACGCCGCAGCGCGCGCGCCCTGCTCGGTCACGCCTGCCTTCCACAGCAGCAGCGGCTTGCCACGGGCCATGGCACGTTGGCCAACGTCGAGCAGCGCCCGACCGTCCCGGGTGCCTTCGATATAGGCAAGGATGATCTTTGTCTCGTCGTCATCGATCAGGGCATCGATGAGCTGGACGGCGTCGATATCACTTTCATTGCCGGTAGCGATCACGTGCCGGAAGCCGATGCCGGCCGCCTCGCATGCCAGCGCGATGCTGTAGCCGAAACCGCCGCTTTGCGTCACAAGCGAGACGGAACCCGGTTTGAGCTTCGGCTCGCGGGTGATGCTGCCAAAGGCGGCATAGACATTGGCGTGAATGTTTGCAAAGCCCAGGCAATTCGGCCCCACGATGCGCATGCCGGATCCACGCGCGATCTCCAGCATCTTTCGCTCGCGCTCCACGCCTTCAGGACCGCTTTCCCGGAAGCCACCGCTGAGGATCAGCGCAAACGGCACCCGCTTCTCCGCTGCCATTTCCACCACCGGCAGCACACCCTTGGCCGGAACACCGATGACGACGAGATCCACGTCCTCCTCAATCTCGGCAACGGATCCGTAGCACTTCATGCCGTCGAACTGCTCGTACTTCGGATTCACCGGGAAGATCTTGCCGCTGTAGCCGTTCTTCAGCAGTGCCCGCACGACCTGCGAACCCGGGCGCGCGACGTCGTCAGAGACACCCACCACGGCAATTGAGCGAGGCTCGAATAGATGACTGAATTTGTTCATACCTAGTTGATCCCTTCCCGAGAACATCGGGACAAAACTGCGCATTGATGCGCGACAACGTCTGCGACGAGCAGCCCCCTGCGGGCCAGGCGCTGTGCCGGCTCCGATAACTCCCGACTTTAGTCCGAGCCGTCCTGCCAGTCAACGTTTTTGGAATCGGTTCCATTGTTCAAAACCGGTGAGCCAGATTGTTTGTGGTTCCGTTGATCGAAACTGATGCTATTCATCAAAACTTCTGCTACGATTTGTCCATGGGTTGCCCGCCTGCTCTGAGCAACCCGCAAACCAGCGCGGAAATCTTTCGCGACCTGCGGCAGACGCAAAGGAGAAATGACTATGATTTACACGCGAAGTGGCGCCGACGCCCTGGCAAAACGGAATGTTGTGGTCTCCCCAGGGACCGGCAATAAGCATTGGGGAACGGTTTACTTCGGCCCGCGGTCTTCAAACGAGCGGCAGCCGGGTCCTCAGGCCACGATGTCGGAGTTGGATGCCAACGAAACGATCGTCCCCCATTTTCACGGGGTGACGATGTTTCAACTTTTCATCGCCGGGTCGGGCACCATCGGCAACCGCGGCCAAGTGCTCCAGCCCCTGACCATTCAGTTCAAGGATCACCACACTGCGTACGGCCCGATCGTTTCTGGCCCGCAGGGCCTGTCATTCGTGGCGATGCGCATGTACACCGGCAATTCCGAGCCGATCTATCTCGACAAGCCGGGATACCGCGAGAGGCTGGAGCAAAGCAAACGCCGGCACCTGACGTCGGAACCGGTGCGCTTTTCCACCGAACCGGTTCTCAAGTCCCGCACGGAGGTGGCATGGGAGACCTTGTTCGCGGACGAATCCGATGGCATGTGCGCGCAAGTGGTACGGCTCGGGGAGGGTATGACGGTCCAGGGCCCTGATCCCCGTGCAGCTGGTGGCTACTACATCTTTGTCGGCAACGGCAGCCTGGTTCATGGCGACGAGGAACTGCCGCAGTGGTCCATGGTGGTCGTGGAGCCGAATGAAGAAATGTTCGAGATCCGTGCCGGCGCGAAAGGCCTGGAGGCGATGGTGCTGCAATATCCGCGGGAGGATCGGGCGGGTTGGTGATTGCCGGGGGGCGCACGCCCCCCCCTATCAAGGTGTCTCACCTTTGGGGACGGACATTGCTCCGAAGGCTTTTCCCGCGTACGCGGGAATTTTTTCGTCCGCTGGAAAAAGCGAAAAAGCCACTGTCCTCCCCGCACCGGCGGGAATGACTGTGGCTTGACGGAACGGCAATACCTGCAGCCGAGCCGTTCGCCAGCCGCGCAGCGCCATGCAGGGGCGCCGACGCGACTGGTCGGTACGTTTTGGCGCGGCCTACCTCAGGCGGTGACGATCACTTCGTCCCCTTCCACATGGAAGGTATGCGGCATATCCACGGATGCCCATTCCATATAGTTGAGAACCTCGTCGAACTTCGGATGCCCGCGACGCAGGACTTCCGGCCGGTACCGCTGGTCCATTGCCATGGGCAAGAATCCGACGCGCAGAACCCCCTCCTTCGACACCACCGCTTTCGCCAGCAGGCTCAGGGTACAAGCCTTGCCGTATGGCATGAGCGGGAACTCGGGATCGAGATCCGTGTGATTCCGGACCGCGCCATGTGCCCATGCCGGCTCCGCCCAGGATGGCGCCGGAAAGCCCTTCGTCATGGCGAACACGCCCAGGCTGTAGAAGATTGTCTTGCCCTTGTAGACTTCCACTGCTTTCGGAATGTGCGGCGCATGTGCAACGACGAGGTCGGCGCCCGCATCGATGGCGGCGTGCGAAACGGCCACCTGGTAGTCAGCAATAACCCGTGGCAATCGAATGATGCCGGAGTGAAAAGCGAGAATGACAATGTCCGCTTCCTTACGCAGCGCACGGATGTCCTCCAGAAGCATGGCCAGGTCCTCGGGATCGGGCTCCGTCCGAATGCCGACGGGTTGGTGCGGGCCACGGGTCTCATAGGACGTCCTGATCCGGATTGACGTGACGCCTGGCTTGTCGGGCCCGGCTTCGCTGCCGGCCGCGGCGACCGACGTATAGCCAAGGTAGGCCACTTTCACCCCGTTCTTTTCCACGATCGCGGCGCGACGGGCTTCCTTGAGGTTCCGACCCGCACCCGTCACCTGGATGCCGCGCGAGTTCAGCAATTCGCGCGTATCCAGCATGGCATCGGGCCCGGCATCGCAGGTGTGGTTGTTCGACATGGTGACGGCGTCGAACATGCCATTGGTGTAGATCTCCGCCATCTCGACCGGCTGCGCTACCTGTGGGGCGTGCTCCGCCCGGATGCTCCGGCCCGAATAGGTTCGCATGCAGTTCACAAACCGCATGTCCGCCTGCTCGAGCACCGGACGCACCAACTCTGTGTAGCCCTCTATCGGGAATCCATCCCGCGGCCCGTGGGCAGGGCCACAATCGCCACCGATCAATACCGTCACACTGCCAGACATAACTCTCTCCTCACAACGCCATTTGGTTCCATTAGTCGGAATCGATGTCACTCCTAAGAACTGATGTTAGCACCGGCCGGGTTGCGTGCCAAGCCGCGCACCATCAGCCGGCCTTGGCCGTGAACGTGCGCCACCTACCCTTTCGTGCTATTGCCCCTCGGCCTTGATGTTGGCGGCCCGGATCAGTTCGCCCCATCGCCGGTAATCCTGCGCAACGAAGGCGCCCATCTCATCACTATTGGATCCGACAGGATCCGCTCCATTGGCCTGGAAGCGTTCCCGTACGTCGCTGCTATTCATAATTTTGACGACAGCCTGGCTGAGTCGTTCGACCACCTCGCGCGGCATCTTTGCCGGGCCGACCAGGCCGTACCAGCCTGAGCTGCCGCCAAGGTCTTTCAAGCCCGCTTCCGCTAAAGTGGGGACATCCGGCAGCAGGCTGGACCGGCCGGCCCCGGTGACGCCAATGGCTCGCACCTTGCCGGACCGGATCAACGGCAATGCGGCGACGATGGTGGGAAACGACATGTCGACGTAGCCGGCCATGACATCGTTCAATGCCGGGGCCGATCCCTTGTAAGGGACGAACGAGAACTTGACGTTGGCCGCCCGCTGCAGCAGCTCCGTCGCCAGATGACCAGGCGCCGCCTGTCCGGTCGTACCCGACGTCAGCGGCGTCTTGCTCGAACGTGCCAGACGTAGCAACTCATCCAGATTGCGCACCGGTAGCTTCGGGTTGACCACAATCACGTTAGGAACGTTGGCCAGCAACGAAATTGGAGTGAAATCCTTGATCGGGTCACGCGCCGACTTCGTGTACAGGTAGGGATTGGTCGTCATTCCCATTGAAGTCAGCAACAGTGTGTAGCCATCAGGAGCCGCGGCTGCAACCGCATTGGCCGCGAGCATGCCATTGGCGCCGCCTTGGTTTTCGATGACGACTGGCTGACCCAATGCCTTGTACAGCCTTTCCCCGACCAGCCGCCCGATCAGGTCGGTCGAGCCGCCCGGCGCAAAGCCGATCAGCAACTTGATCGGCTTGTCAGGATAGCCCGCATAGGCCGCGCGCGGCTGCATCAATGCCGCGCTGGCAGCGAGCAAAGGCAGTGACATCAGCAAACGACGGATGCGCTTCGACTGCAATGGAACCATTGTCTCCATGACTCTTTCCTCAAGGGTGGGATGGGATTGCGCGCGCCGCTTTCTGCGGCGTCTGTCCTGACAGGCCACGTGCCGAATCATTTCGGCACAGTGGTCAAATCTTGCTCGGTTTCCGCTTACATCCGGTCGGTTCGCCCACCGTCCACATAGAGCGTGTGGCCGGTAACAAAACTGGAATCGTCGCTGGCGAAGAACAGTACCGATGCGGCAAGCTCCTCCAGGCGCCCTGGCCGATTGAGGACAGCCATGCTCGTGCGAACACGGATATGCTCAGCCACCTCATCCGGGCTCCGCGTGGCGCCCGTGAGCGGTGTCAGGAAGAAACCCGGCGCCACACAATTGACGTTGACACCACTCGGGCCAAGTTCTCGCGCCAGCGTCTTGGTCAACTGGATCACCGCAGCTTTGGCAGACGCATAAGGCGCGCTGGCGCCGGCGGTCAGGTCGCCGATGTGCGGCGTGGTCCCGGTACCCAGGCTCGACGAGATATTGACGATCTTGCCGTACTGCTGCCGTTCCATGTATGGCGCCGCTGCCTGCGCGCAAAAAAACACGCCCTTCAGGTCGAGATCGAGCACCGCGTTCCAGTCCGCATCGCCCATACTGCCAAACGGCCGGTAGCAGGTAACGCCCGCGTTGTTGACGAGGATGTCCACTCGCCCTTCGGCAGCAACCACGTCTTCCATGAAGTTTCGCAATTCCTGCTGCTGCGTCACGTCGACCTTGTACGCACGTGCCTTGCCTCCCAGGCCCTGAATCTGTTCCGCGGTCTCCACCATCGCCGCTTCGTTCACGTCGACGATGATGACAATGGCCCCTTCGCTGGCAAAGCGCAAGGCAATGGCCTTGCCGAGGCCGGAGGCCCCGCCCGTGACGATCGCCACCCTCTCTTTCAGTCGCATCTTCATTCTCCTTGAGCAAACTGAAAAAATTGTAGGTGGCAAAGTTGCGGTAATGAGCCGTTCATCTTCAACACTGCATTGCAAGTCCTTCAATATCACGCTGCAAAGGCCGGACATGCAGCGCCCTATGATGCCAATCACGGGCCGGCTGGCAAGGCCGGAACTCGATGCTGGAATACCACTAGGAGATGAAGAAATGCTGTGGATGATCAACTGCACTGACAAGCCGAACTCCGCTGCCCTGCGCGAAAAATACCTGGCCACACATCGCGCTTATCTGGATGGCTGGAACGAAAAGATCTTTTTCTCCGGCCCGCAACAAAGCGACGATGGCTCGGTATTTGTGGGAAGTTTTTTTATTATCGACGTACCGAGCCGGGGGGAGGCGCAGCGCTTCATCGAAGGCGAAACGTTTCACACTGCGGGCGTGTTCGAATCGGTGAACATCCGCCGGCTGAAGAAGGGGCGTTTCCATCCGCAGGTGGCTGACGCCGCCGCCTGACCGCCCAAAAGGGACCCATCAAAAAACCGACCCGCTCGGAGGCGGGTCGCGCGTCATCATGGGGGCTGGTCGACTGTCTGCCGTCGCCTGCCACACAGTCCTTCGCTATGGGTCCATCGCTACGGGCAAAGCAGTCTCATCAAGGTTGTCACCGAATTCAGCGATTCCAGTCTCTGCACTGCAGCGACAACTTCCTGAGCAGGAACAGGAAGCCCAGACAGATCGGCCAACCGATTGAACTTTCCGATCTGCTCTTCGATATCGCACGGGCTTCCAGGCGTGCCATGCGCGTCGCGCGTCTCGGCATGCCGAACTTCTCCGTTCATCAGGTGGACTTCCACGCGACACGCGAACTGTTTGGGATAGACTTCATCCGCGACCGGATCCACCAGCAGTTCGACCCGCTTCGCCAGCTCCGCCCGGACCGGGTCGTGAATGGCCGCCATGCTGAATGCCTTCGGGTCTCCCGGATCGCCGGTAAGTGCGACCGCTGCACAGTAAGGGATGCTGTATTGCGCATCCATTGTGTCGGCCACCTCCGTATTGCCGTTGTACCGTACGGCAAAGGCGCTTGTCGCGACGACGATCCTGGCGACCTTGTGCACTTCGATTCCGCCCTGCTCCCGCATCCCGAGAAGCAACTGCACCACCCCCTGGATCCAGCCACAGATGGGATACACCTTCACCCAGAGGTCATCGATGGCCCATTTGCTACCCAGGTCTGCATCCAGCAGCACCGGCTGTGCCGTGTCGCCGCTGAATGCCTCGAGCAATCCAAACTTGCCATCGATGGCGGTGGGCGGCGCGGTAAAGCCGCGGCGCGCAAGCATCGCCATGCGAACCGCGGCTTCGGCAGCGCGGCCGGCATGCATGCGCTTGACCATGCCTGCGGAGCCGACCGCGAAATTCTTGACCCCGGATGCGCAGGAACACGCCAGCCCCACCGCGTTGAGCAATTGGTCCAGCGGCAGCCGCATCGCCACGCCCGCTGCAATCGTCCCGGCGACGGGGCCGACCACGCTGGTCTTGTGAAAGCCGCGCTGTGAAGGGTCCATGCCCAGCGCCATGCTGATGCGCGCAGTTGCCTCGTATCCTGCCACGAGGGCCCGCAGCACCTGCACACCTGAGGCCTCCACGGCTTCAGCTGCAGCGAGCACGGCGGGCACAATGACCGCCCCCGGGTGAATAAGGGCCTCGGATAGCAAGTCGTCCAGCTCGAACCCATGTATCGCCGTTCCGTTGCACAGTGCCGCATGACTGGGTGCGACCTTACCGACCCTGCCTATGATGGTACAAGGACCGTGCGTGCCGTCCCCCAGCACCTCAGCGGCCATGATCTCGCTCCAGGGCTGACGTGCTCCGAGCAATGCGCAGCCCAAGGCATCGAGCAGGCACCAACGTGCTTTCTCCATGGGCGCGCGCGGGGTTTCGCTGCCAAGCCCGTGCAGGAATTCGATGAGCCTGCGTGCGTGGCCTTGCGGCTGATGTGGCGTCTCAGTGATGGGTGTCATTGTGATCGGGTTCCAAATGATCGAAAGAAACGGCTGCGCGCACCCGCCTTGCCTTACCTGGCTTCGATATGCGCCGCCTTCACGACTCCAGTCCAACGCTCAACGTCCTTGACGAGGAATGCGTTCATGTCCGCGCCGTTTGACCCGACCGGTTCGGCGCCTTCGGCGACGAAGCGCTTCCTGACATCGGGCATCTTCATGATCTTTTCGACCTCGTGGCTGAGCAGTGCGGCAACGTCCTTCGGCATGCCGGCCGGCCCCACCAGGCCATACCACCCGCCAGTGTCGTAGCCCGGCACACCCGCCTCCGCAATGGTCGGTACATCTGGCATCAACGGCGAGCGCTTGCCGCCCGTGACCGCCAGCGCCCGGACCTTGCCAGCCTTGACCAGCGGCAAGGCGGTCGGAATCGTCGGAAACGAGAGATCGACGTGACCGCCGACCAGGTCGTTGATTGCCGGCCCCGAGCCCTTGTATGGAACGTGATCCAATCGGATGCCGGCCATCACCTGCAACAACGCGCCAGAAAGGTGTCCCGGAGACCCATTGCCCGCGGAAGCCTGCGTCAACGGGGAAGAGCGTGTGCGCGCCAGTGCCAGCAGTTCGCCAAGGTTCTTCGCCGGCACACCAGGATAGGTGACCAGAACATTGGGGACAATGGCAAGCAGGGAGATCGGGGTGAAGCCCTTGACCGGGTCGTAGTGCACCCGCTTCGTCAGCAGTGGATTTGTCGTGAGCCCGATCGAAGACAGCATCAATGTATAGCCGTCTGGTGGCGAACTCGCGATGGCATCGCTCGCGATCAATCCGTTAGCGCCAGGTCGGTTTTCCACCACCACGGGCTGGCCCAGTGCAGCGGACAATTTTTGTGCAATCAGACGTGCCGCGACGTCGGTAAAACCTCCCGGCGCGAATCCGACCAGGATCTTCACAGGCCGGTTGGGATACGGGCGTTGCGCCCAGACGCCGCCGGCTGCCGAAGCGAGCGTCAATGCCAGTGCCGTGTTCAACCACCTTCTGCGTGAAAAATGCTGGCTCATGCCTGTCTCCTGCCGGATGTCAGTTGGTCAAAGTCAACTGCTGCAAGCGTTCTACGACGCGCTTGTTGACGAGAATGCCTTGTCTGCGCCGGAGCTCCCGCTCGCGAAAGCCTCGCTCGGACGGAATGCGGATTTCCGCTACACCGGCTTGCCGCGGAAGTCCCCTGATCCTGGCAAGGAGTTCCTCCATTTCCGACCTGAACTGTTCAGCGGGCATCAGGAGTTCCGGATTGAATGCCACGAAGAGGTAGCCAAAATCGCTGACGTCGCCGTTTCGCATCCGGGCTCCCGCCATCAGTCCGAGCGCCTGGACGGCGATGGACAGGCCATACCCCTTGTGCCCGCCGAAGGGCAGCACACCGCCCTCCAGCAATTCGCTCGCTACGCGCGTCGGTTCGCCGTGCTTGTCGATACCGACGACCTCATGAAACGCCTCGCCGAGAAATGCCTTCATGAGGAGCTCGCCCGACATGACCGAGGCGGTACCCATATCAAAGATGAACGGATCGACCTTGCCTGGCAGTGCAATCGCGAGCGGATTAGTGCCCAGCGCCTTGCGAACGGCCCCGGGTGGCACCACGGTGGGACTACTGCTGCCAAAGTAAAGCGTGGCAAACCCCTCCCTGGCGATCTTCTCCAGATAATAGGCATTGCGCCCGGCAAACCAGCTATTGCGCAGGCCGACGATGGCAATGCCGGATTGCCGTACCTTCTCGATAACGACCTCGACGGCACGATTGAGGGAGATGTAACCCACATTGTTTCCGCCATCGAGCAAGGCCGATACCGGCGTCTCCCGTACGACCGATACCGGCGTACGCGGCTTCTTCAACTCAGGCCTTTCAGCAATCACGAGAATCCGGGGCAAACCCGCGAATTCATAACCCCACGTGGCAGCGTCAACCAAATGCGCTGCGATCACCGCAGCCTCTTCCGGCGTGTAACCGAGCCTGACCAGCGCGTTCATGCCGAGCGCGCTTGCTTCGCCTACGCTCATTCGAATGGTGTCGTCGTTGTCGGTATCCAGCAGCGTTTCGGTCATGGTATTGAGTCGAGTATCGATGTTGAGAGGGGGCGAGCGGACGTAAGGGTTGACCGCGCACATCGCCTCATTCCACTTGGAGGTTTACCTTCTTCACCACTGGCCTCCATTTCGCCAGTTCGCTCGTGATAAAGCGGGACAGCTTCCCGGGATCGCCCCCGACGATCTCGTAGCCGGCTTCGGCAAGCTGCGCACGCACCTTCGGATCCGCCAACGTCTTGTTGAATGCCGCATTGAGCCGGGCGATCATCTCGGGCGGGGTTCCCGTGGGGACCAGAACGCCATTCCATGAGCTCACGTCGAAGTTCGGCACACCAGATTCGGCTATCGTCGGTACATCTGGCAGAACACTGGTCCGCTTTGACGTCGTGATGCCGATCGCACGCAACTTCCCGGACTTGATTTGCGGCCCGAGGACGACCGGTACGCCGATCAGGGCATCGATTTCCCCCGAGAGCAGCGCGGTCAAGGCGGGCCCGCCGCCTCGATAGGGCACGTGCAGCATGTTGGCGCCGGTCATCGAAGCAAGCAGCTCACCACCAAGGTGGCCAATGGATCCTGGCGCTGAGGAGGCGTAGGTCACCTGTCGCCTCTTCGAAAGTTCAACGAGTTCCTGCACATTGCGAACCGGCAGGTTGGCGTTGACCACCAGCACCTGCGGGACCAGCGTCAGGAAGATTACCGGCGCGAAGTCATCTTCCTTAAAAGGCATTTTCGGGAACACAAGCGGATTGATCGAATGCGTCGCCGAGTATGCGAACGTCAGCGTGTACCCGTCCGGAGCCGCTTTAGCCCCCGCTGCAGCTCCAATGTTGCCCGCGGCACCCCCTCGGTTGTCGATCACGACGGGCTGGCCGAGGATCTCGGCCAGGCGAGCATGCAGTATCCGCGCGAGCAGGTCAGCGCCCCCACCCGGCGGCCACGGGACGATCCAGCGGATGGGCCGGTCCGGATAGGACTGCGCCGCACCGGCCGTCGCCGTCATCGCCAGGATGCAGGCGAAGGCCGCCGTCATCAGCCGCCGAACCACTACACGAAGCCGCGCACCGCTGGCGCTGGCCGAAGAGAAGCATCCCATCATTCGTGGCCACCCCAATGAAAAGTCTTGCGTGTCAGTTGACTTGGCGCCATGCGTTGCGCCACACGACTCACTTTGGCAGCAGCATGTCAACGATGACCCGCACCAGATCGACATAGCTGCGCATGATCAGGTAGAGGAACATTCCGCCTAGTGCGCCGGCAATGAGGAAGGCAGACGAGCCACCGTTGGCCCAGAACAGCAAGGCACCGCACGGTGGGCACAAGGCAAGTAGTAGAGCGAGTACGTTGCCGTGGTTGACGAGGAAATGCAGCGCCGGGAATGTCGGGGCCGCTTGGTCGGTGTGAGCCTGCATATGTGGTACTCCGCTATCGAGAGGAAGTTCGGCGCTGTGACGAGAATTTGTCACGGCATTTGATGACATCAGATAAGGTGCGGCGGCGATTCACGCCGGCACCAGCGTCGACGCGATCGCATTCGCCGCACGCAAGGCAAAGACCGTGGAACGGCTGAGCCCGCCGATGTACGCGACTTGCTCGCGCTCGCCGCCACCTTCGATGCCGCCTGTGGCACAGCCGGCCGCATACAAATTCGCAATCGGCCGGTTGACAGTGTCGAGCACTCGCCCGTCAGCATCTATCGCGATCCCGCCCATGGTGTAGGTGATGCCGGCACAGAGCTTCACCGCGTAGAACGGGGCCTTGCGGATCGGCCAGGCCTCGTAACTTCCGGTGCTGCGCGTCGGCACCAGGCTGTCGGTCGCGCCGCTGTTTACGGCGGCGTTGTACTGCGCCACCGTCTGCTGCAGGGCGTCTGTGGGCAACCCGACCTGGCTTGCGAGGCTGCCGAGGTCGGTAGCGGAGTAAAGCGTGCCACCGCTCGACACCAGTGTCGGATTGGCTGGAATCAGATACTCACGTCCCGGCCCGTTCCAGATGTCCGCATCGAAGATCACGGTTGCGCCCAGCGGATCCGCCTGCGCCGCGATCGTATTAGCCATGGTCACGCCGCCCAGACCCTCGTTCATGAACCGCCGGCCGGTCATGTCGACGACGATCCCCGCCGAACAGACGAAATCCATCATCGGGAAGGGCCACAGGTCATCGTTGTGCATGGCATCCTGCGCCAGCACATGGCCATAGAAGCGGCTTAGTCCCACTAGCTTGGCTCCGGCGTCCCGCGCCATGCGCAGCCCGTCGCCGCGGCCGGTCTGCGCGTTCCGCTGCTTGAGCTTCTCTGGCGCGGGACTGATAAATTCGCGCAGCAAGTCCATGTCCGAATGGAATCCGCCGTCGCAAATCACGACCGCCCTTGCCTCGATGGCGACAGGGCCCGTGGTGCTCTGCGCATGCAGACCCACACAGGCGCCGTCACGCATGGTCAATGCGGTGGCGCGAACGCCTTGCAGAATCTTGCCGCCGTGCCTGGCGACACCGCCGGCCAGGGTGCGAAGCAGTACATCGCCACCGCGGCCGACCCAGTACTCACGGCCACGCGTAGCAATGGGCGGTGCCAGCGTATGTTTGCGATATGACTCGTGCCCTACCTTGATAAAGCGAACGCCTTGCCGTTTAAGCCATTGCGTGGCCTCTCCGATATCGTTCGCCAGCGCTTCGACCAGTTCGGTGCTTGCGGAGTCGCCGGTGCGGCTTGTGATGGCGCCCAGGATGACCTGCGCATCGTCGGCCACGTCTTGGTGGGCAACATGGAACGCGCCACCAGCCATGCGCGTGTTGCACATGTACTTGTCCGACTCCCCTCGTTCCAGCACCAGCGTGCTGACCCCCTGTTCCGACAAGCGCAGCGCCGTCGTCAGGCCCGCGATCCCGGCGCCGACTACGGCGACATCGGTATGGATGGAATTCATGCAAACTCCCCAGTTGAAGGTGGTGCCCACACTGGCCGGCCTGTCGTCAGGCAGCAGCAGGTGACGAGCCCATTCTAGGGTTGTGGTCCCATCAGAATCGCGACCCAGTCTTTAAGTACCTTCAACTGCAGGTTGATAGTAGAGGTCAGATTTTCCTGGAGCTGAGTGCCGAAATCGCTCCGCGCAAGCTCCGGGCTATGCGCATAGGGCTTCGCGAAGAAATCCGGAAAAAGGCCACGCACCGCTGCTGCAGTGCTCGATCACCGTTGCGCCGAGACAGCTCATTCTTGCCTCAGGTCGGGATGCAGGCTAAGCACCTGATACAGGAAATCCGCCATCACGCGGATTTTCCTGGGTATCTGGTTACGCTGCTGCATGTAGATGGAATAGCTGAGTTCTCCGTCGACCTGTCCATCCAGCACCGTTTCGAGCCGCCCGGAGCGCAGGTATGGCATGACGCGGTAGCGCGTGAGCAACCCGATGCCAGCGCCACTTAGCATGGCCTCGATGAGGCTGTCGCCATCGTTGGTGACCAGGCACGCCCGTGCCTGGCTGGTAACGATCTCGTCTCCGCGCCGCAGCCGCCATGGCCGTACCGCGTTCGTCACCCAGCTGCGGAGGTCGATCCGGCGATGGCGCGCCAGATCCTCGATTGTCATGGGCCTTCCGTGGCGCTGCAGGTACGCCGGGGAAGCACAGAGGACAAATGGTGATGTCACCACACGGCGCGCGATCAGCGTGGTATCGGGCAGCGGGTGAGGCAAGACGCCGACGTCGATGCCTTCGGCGACAACATCGGGAATCCTGTTCTGGACGATCAGGTCAACCGACACGCGCGGGTACTTCTCCAGAAACCGCCCCAGCGCGGGCGCGATGAAGCGCGAAGCCATGCCGACCGGTGCAGCAAGCTTGACCGTGCCGAAGACTTCTTCAGAAGCGTCACGCATGCGCTCCACCTCATCGTCGATCGAGCGAAAGGCGTCGACACAGGTGCGGTAGAAGCTGGCGCCCTCTTCGGTCAGGCTGATCTTCCTGGTACTCCGGTTGAGAAGCCGAAGCCCGACCCAGTCCTCGATCAGCTTGACATGAATGCTGGCGGCCTGCGGCGTAATCCCCAGTTCCCGGGCCGCACGGCTGAAGTTGCCAGTCTGCACGATCCGGATGAAGGTATTGATACCGCGAACACTCTCCATGATGTACAGGTCACAATCGCGACCTCTCCGGCGTAGAAGTTCTTGACGAACTGCCGCCCCCCGGGGGCGGGTCTCCTGTTTTTTCACAGTTCCAGTAATTGGAACGTGGTTTGCTATTTGGAACCATGGTACCATAGGCCGTATCGCCGGGTCATAGGGTATTCGCCCATATCCGCACCGACTGCTTGCCAGGGCAACACAGATGAGACTACCTGCCGCATTGATGCCGCTCGAAGGCCCCGTATTCCGGAGCCTCTGGTTTGCCTGGCTGGCGGCAAACATGACAATGTGGATGAACGACGTTGCCTCGGCCTGGCTGATGACAACGCTGACCGACAGCGCGGTAATGGTCGCGCTGGTCCAGAGCGCGAGCACCCTGCCGGTATTCCTGCTCGGCCTTCCCAGCGGAGCGTTGGCTGACATCACAGACCGGCGCCTGTATCTGGCTTCGACCCAGCTATGGGTCGCGGTGATGGCCCTGATCACTGCTGCGCTTGCGTTTGCCGGCGCGCTGACCGCAGAACTGTTGCTGATCCTGACCTTCCTTAATGGCATCGGACTGGCCATGCGCTGGCCGGTCTTTGCCGCGATCGTGCCGGAGGTGGTAAACAGGGAACAGCTTCCGGCTGCACTGGCCTTGAACGGGATCTCGATGAATCTGTCCCGCGTCGTCGGTCCGACCGTCGCCGGCGCGTTGCTGGCCGGCGCCGGCACCGCCTGGGTGTTCGTGCTCAACGCCTTTGTTGCCGCTGGGGCGCTCGTCGTGATCCTGCGCTGGCGTTCCGTCAAGCGTCCGACAACGCTGCCGGGAGAGAGATTTCTCGGTGCGGTCCGCATCGGATTGCAGCATGTGCGGGAATCGCCGCGGATGCGGGCGGTCACCTTGAGAGTTTTCCTCTTCTCGTTGCAGATGAGCGCCCTCGTTGCGCTGCTGCCCCTGGTGGCGCGCCGGCTGAGCGGCGCGGGCCCGGGCATGTTCACGCTGCTGCTGGCGGCAATGGGGACGGGCGCCATCGTCGCCGCAATGCTGCTGCCCCGATGGCGGGCAAGGCTCGACCGGGATCAGATCGTCGTGTGGGGTTCCCTAATACACGCCGCGGCGAGTGCCGGTGTAGCGCTTGCACCTTCAGCGTGGATCGCCCTTCCGGCCATCTTTACGGTCGGCATGGCATGGATTTCTACGGCGAACACGCTGTCGACAGCGGCACAGTTGGCGCTGCCGAACTGGGTACGCGCGCGTGGCATGTCGGTCTATCAGATGGCGCTGATGGGCGGCACCGCCCTTGGCGCGATGCTGTTCGGCAATATCGCCGCCAGCTTTGGGGTGCAGGCCGCTATCGTCTCCGCGTCGGCCGCCGGTACGCTGCTGATCCCGTTTGTGCGGCGCTGGTCGGTGGGCGGCAAGGATGTCAACCTTGACCCCGTCCCGACCAATGAGGTGCTCGAGCCGGTGTCCGGCGTCCACCCTGACGAGGGCCCGGTGATGGTGACGGTCGAATACCGGATCAACCCAGCCCATGCCGCCGCATTCGTTGAAGTGATGCAACTCACCCGCGCAGCTCGGCTGCGCCGCGGCGCGCTCTCCTGGGGGCTTTTCCGGGACACCGCGAGCCACGGATGCTATCTCGAGTATTTCCTGCATGAGAACTGGCTCGAGCACCAGCGCAGACTTGAGCGATATACCGCCGCGGACGCCGAACTGCGCGAGCGCCGACTGGCGTTTCACATCGACGAACGGCCCCCGGTGCACCGGCGCTATGTCGGGGACCAGCACCACCACTTCTGACAAGCGGATCGCTTGCAGTAGGAGCAGCGCAGGCAGTGCCAGCAAACAGCCTGGTCCTTGCCACCGCCAGCCATTTTATCTGCGTGCGCGGGTAAGAGCCCGGTCTCATTCGTTAACCCAGGCTGATTACGCCTATAAGAGGTACTAATGAAAGATTCGGACAATAATCTTCGACAGTCCCACCCTCGCTGCAGTGCTTGAGCGTTCAGTACTTCGTTCGCAAAGCCGAAGATTCTGAGATCTCCCATTGCAAGCAGCAGCCTGCCGGTTTTGGGAGAGCACATCCGTCAAAAGCCCCCGGCGTTCCAGAAAGGACCTTGCCATGTCACATCCATTCGAGATCGACCCGTCGGAGGAGATGAACGCCGACGAAGCAGCGCTCCTGAACGAAATGCCCGCACTCGTCGGCGTCGGCCAGTCGCGGCGCGAGTTCATGATCCACTCCGCCGCCGGCGGCATCGGCTTGTTCGCGGCCAACCTCCTCGCCCAAGAGTCGGCGCTGGCACAGATGCCGCTCGCCACGGACGCGGCGACGGCCCCGATCAAGGCGCAGAACGTCGTCAAGGTGACGCTGCAGGTCAACGGCGCGCCACAGACGCTCGAACTCGACTCGCGCGTCGTGCTGCTCGACGCCTTGCGCGAACGCCTGGGGCTGACCGGTTCCAAGAAAGGCTGCGACCAGGGCCAGTGCGGCGCCTGTACCGTGCTGGTGGATGGCAAGCGCGTCCTGTCCTGCCTGACCCTCACTGCGACCCTCGAAGGGCGCGAGGTCACCACCATCGAGGGGCTGGCGCGGGGCGACCAACTGCACCCGGTCCAGTCGGCCTTCATCAGGCATGACGCCTTCCAGTGCGGCTACTGCACGCCTGGACAGATCTGCTCGGCGGTCGGCCTGCTGGACGAAGCCCGGCGCGGGCATGTCAGCCATGTCACCGCGGACGTCGGCAAGACCACGACCCGGCTGACGGACGACGAGATCCGAGAACGCATGAGCGGCAACATCTGCCGTTGCGGTGCTTATCCCGGCATCGTCGCCGCCGTCCAGGAGGCGCACTCGGGGCGTCAGACTGCCCAGACCTGGGAATTCGCGACCGAGACGCAACTCGCGTCGGTCAGAAAGGAGCGCGGCCATGAGACCGTTTGAGTATGTGCGGGCGGCCGATGCCGCCTCCAGCGTCGCTGCCGTCGCGGCCGTCGCGGAAGCGAAGTTCCTCGCCGGCGGCACCAATCTGGTTGATCTGATGAAGGAAGATGTCGAGCGGCCCACGCGCCTGGTCGACATCACGCAACTGCCGCTGCGGCAGATCCAGCGCACGCGCTCAGGCTTGTCCGTCGGCGCCCTGGCGACCAATACCGACACCGCCAACCACCCCCTGATCCGTGAGAACTACCCCCTGCTGACACAAGCCATCGTCGCCGGTGCCTCCGGGCAGTTGCGCAATATGGCCACCAATGGCGGCAATTTGCTGCAGCGCACCCGCTGCAACTACTTCTACGACACGGCGACGCCGTGCAACAAGCGCGAGGCCGGCAGCGGCTGCGGCGCGCGCGAGGGCCTGAACAAGATCCACGCCATTCTGGGCTGGAGCGACGCCTGTGTGGCCACCTATCCCGGCGACATGGCCAACGCGTTGTACGCGCTCGACGCCAGCGTTCGCATACGTACGCCGGACGGCCGCGAGCGGCTGATCCCCATCGCCGAATTTCATCGGCTGCCGGGCAATACGCCACAGCGGGATAGCAATCTCGAACATGGCGAGCTAATCCTCGCCATCGAGCTTCCGGTATCGGCGGCAGACTTCGCGCGCAACTCGCACTACCTGAAGGTGCGGGACCGGACCTCCTACGCCTTCGCGATGGTCGCGGTCGCTGCCGCCCTCCAGCTCGACGGCAACACCATCCGGCAGGCACGCGTCGTGCTGGGCAGCGTCGCGCACAAGCCCTGGCGCAGCGCCGAGGGCGAAGCCGCGCTGGTCGGGCGGCGCACCGGCGAGGACACCTTCAGGCGGGCCGCTGAAGCCGCGCTGCGCGACGCGCGCCCGCTGGCGCACAACGCCTACAAGGTGGAACTGGGCCAGCGCTCCATCGTGCGTGCGCTGATGCGTGCCGCACGGATGGCCTGAACACAAGGAAAATCGCATGGCACGCTATCTGGGTAAAGAAACGCCTCGCGTCGACGGGGTCGCTAAGGTCACCGGCAAGGCCAAGTACACGGCCGAATTCCAGGTCCCGCATGTCGCCTACGGCTTTCTCGTGCTGAGCACGGTGGCCAAGGGCCGGATCACCGCGATCGATACCCGCGCAGCCGAGCAGGCCGCGGGGGTCATCCGCGTCCTCACCCATCTCAACGCCGGCCGGCTGGGCAAAGCGCCTGCGGCCGGCGAGCCGCCGCAATGGTCCTGGCCGCTGCAATCGGATCGGGTCTTCTTCAACGGCCAGCCGATTGCACTGGTCGTCGCCGAGACCTACGAGCAAGCCCGCCATGCCGCACGACTGGTCAAAGTCTCCTACCAGGCAGAGCGGCACGTCACCGACCTGGAAGCGGTGCTGAACCATGCGCGTATCGAACCCAAGGACGGCGGGAAGCCCCCGCGGGGCAACCCGACCGCCGCGATGAAGACCGCGGCGGTCAAGGTCGAGGCGGAGTACCGCATCCCGATCGAACACCACAACCCGATCGAGCCGCATGCGGCCATCGCCTTCTGGGAGGGCGACCAGCTCACGATATTCGACAAGACCCAGAACGTCTACGGTGTCCGGCAGCACCTGGCCGATGGCCTGGGCATCCCGGCCGACCATATCCGCGTGGTCTCCCCATTTGTCGGTGGCGCCTTTGGCGCATCGCTAAAGCCCAACTATTATCCGTCGCTGACGGCCCTGGCGGCGCGCGAGCTCAGGCGCCCGGTCAAGGTAGTCTACACGCGCGCCCAGATGTTCACCGGGCACGGCTACCGGCCCTACACGTTCCAAAAAGTGGCCCTGGGCGCTGACCGGCGCGGCAAACTGTCCGCCATGATCCATGAGGCCGTCCACAGTACATCTTCGTTCGAATCGTTCTCCGACAACACCACAGGCTTTATCAGGCAGGTGTATGCCTGCCCCAATCTCCATGCGCCGCTGAAGGTTGCAGCGACCGATCTCGCCACGCCCACGTGGATGCGCGCGCCCGGTGCGGTCAGCGGCATGTTCGCCCTGGAGAGCGCAATGGACGAACTGGCCTATGCGCTGAAAATCGACCCGCTTGAACTGCGCCTGATCAACTACGCCGAGGTGGACCCGGAAAGCAGCAAGCCGTTCTCCAGCAAGGCCCTGCGCGAATGCTACCGCCTCGGTGCCGAGAAATTCGGCTGGAAGCACCGCAATCCTGAGCCGCGCTCGATGCGCGACGGACGCCTGCTGGTCGGTTGGGGTATGGCGTCGAGCGTCTGGGGCGCGTTCCAGCAGCCCGCGAGCGCGCGCGTCACCTATCGTGCCGATGGCACCGCCAGCGTGGCCAGCGCGACCAGCGACATCGGACCAGGCACCTATACCGTAATGACCATGATCGCGGCAGAGTTCCTGGGCCTTGACATGAACCAGGTGAAATTCGAACTCGGCGACACCCGGCACCCCCGGGCGCCGGCACAGGGAGGCTCGTGGACGACCTCCAGCGTGGGCTCCGCGGTGCGCGGTGCGGCGTTGACCATCGCCGCACGACTTCTGGACCTGGCGCAGCAGGATGCGGGCTCGCCAATGCGAAACGTGCAAGCTGCGGATGTCGAGATGCTCGATGGCCGGTTGCGCCTGAAGAGCGATCCGTCGCGCTCGGTTGATATCGCCGGTCTCATGCGACGCGCCGCCACGAACGAAATCACCGCGGTCTATGACTCGAAGCCCTCGCCCGAGCGCGAGAAGTTCGCTTCGCTCGCCCACGGAGCCCAGTTTGTCGAGGTGAAGGTCGATCCGGACCTTGGCACTGTCAAAGTCACTCGCGTGATAGAGATCACCGCCTGCGGCAAGATCCTCAACCCGCTGGCCTCGCATAGTCAGGAAATCGGCGGCGTGGTTTGGGGCATCGGCATGGCGCTGGAGGAAGCGACCGAGATCGACCACCGCTACGGCCGCATTATGAACGCGAGCCTGCAGCACTACCACGTGCCGGTAAATGCCGATATCCACACCATCGAGACCATTTTCGTCGAGGAGGACGACACCATCGTCAATCCGCTGGGTGTGAAAGGCATGGGCGAGCTAGGCATGGTAGGCATCCCGGCGGCCATCGCCAACGCTGTATACCACGCAACCGGCCGGCGCATCCGCGACTTGCCGATCACGCCAGACAAGCTCCTATGACGTCAACCAGCGAGACGGCGCGTCGGCCGGCGGACATCGGATGCTGAACCCTCCGCCAACAGCGCCGCGTGCGTGGCCACGGCGGATCGTTGCGGCGATCCTGCTTACCTTTGGCCTTGCGCTCGCTGGTGGCGGCGCAGTACTGGTGGCAAGCGGAGGATCCGTCTACTACGTGCTGACAGGCCTGGCTTTCGTCGCCAGCGGACTACTGCTCTGGCGCGGCGATGGGCGCGGCGTGTGGATCTATGGCGCGATGCTGGTTTGCACGGTGGCCTGGAGCCTATGGGAAGTCGGCCTTATCGGCTGGCAACTCGCGCCGCGGCTGATCGCGCCCTCTGTCCTCGCCGCATTGCTATGCCTGCCTTCCGTCAGACGGCTCGCGCCGCGCACGCCTGCACCATGGCGCGCGCGGGGCTGGCTGGTCTTCAGCGGCGGCCTGGCCCTGGCGGTCGCGCTCGGAGTCGCCAGCCATGCCCTTGGCCCTGGCGTCCCCGAAATTCCGGCGATGCGGCGCGGCTTGCAGGCACAGCTACCGACCCGCCTGCCCCAACCGCTGGCGCGGATAGATCGCGACGACTGGCAGGCATACGGCAACGACCAGGGTGGCACGCGATTCAGCCCCCTCACCCAGATCAACACGTCCAACGTCTCTCGCTTGACCAAGGTCTGGGAAGCCGAGATGGTGCCAACCGTGCCCGGCCCCATGAACGCCCTGCAGGTAACGCCCATCATGATCGTCGACACGCTGTACGCCTGCGATGGCAACAACGGCGTTCACGCATTCGACGCCGAGACCGGGCGCGTACGCTGGCGGCGTAACGTCTCCGACGGCCAGCCGCCCTCCGGCAAACCCTGTCGCGGCGTGGCGTACTACAAGGTTCCCGACGCCAGTGGTCTCTGCGCCGAGCGTATCTTCGCGCCAAGCCACAACCCGACGCTGGCCGCGCTGGACGCAAAGACCGGCGAGCCTTGTCCGGGCTTCGGCAAGAATGGCCTGGTGAACCTGCAGGCGGGAATCGCACCCTATCCGCACGGACTGTTTTACGTCAGCTCCGCCCCGCAGGTGATCCGCGGCAAAATCGTGGTCGGCGGTGGCATCCCGGACGGTCAGTACTGGGGCGGCCCTTCTGGCGTCATCCGCGCTTTCGACGCAGTGACCGGCGAACTGGCCTGGGCCTACGACGCCGGTGTGCCGGAGCGGACCGGTGCGCCGCCGCCGGGGCAGGTCTACACGCCCTCCTCGCCCAACAGTTGGGCACCGATCAGCGCCGACGAGACACTAGGCCTGGTCTACCTGCCGATGGGTAACTCGACGCCGGACGCCTTCGGTGGGCAGCGACGCCCGTTCGACGAAGAGATCTCCAGTGCCGTCATTGCGCTCGACGCCGAAACCGGCCGGCTGCGCTGGCGATTCCAGACCACGCACCACGACATCTGGGACTACGATGTCGCCTCGCAGCCTACCCTGGCCGACCTTCCAACCCCACAGGGCGTGCGGCGCGCGTTGATCCTGCCGACCAAGCGCGGCGAGGTCTTCGTGCTCGACCGCGAGACCGGCGAGCCGATCAGGACGGTGCAGGAACTGCCAGCGCCCCAACAAGGCATTGCCCCGGGCGAGCGGCTGGCCCCGACCCAGCCGGCATCCGTCGATCTTCCGGCGTTCCGCGGCCCCCAGTTGCGCGAGAAGGACATGTGGGGCATGACGCCCATCGACCAGATGCTCTGCCGGATCATGTTCAGGCGCTCCCGCTATGAAGGCATGTTCACGCCGGTCACCCTTGGCAAGACCATCCTGATCGACCCCGGCTCCATGGGCGGAGTCAACTGGAACGGCGTGTCCCTCGACGTCGATCGGGGCATCATGATCGTCAACTGGACGCAGGTATCCGATCGGATCGAACTGGTCACGCGAAATGAGGCAACACGCCGCAACTTCAAGATCGCCCCCGGCCTGGACGCCGGCGGCCAGGCCGAGCAGCCGATGCTGGGCACGCCGTATGGCGCATACCGGACGAACTTTCTGTCGCCGCTCGGGGTTCCGTGTACTGCGCCACCGTGGGGCCTGATCGGCGCGGTCGATCTCAATAGCGGGAAGCTTCTCTGGTCGAAGCCACTTGGCAAGCCGCGTGACATCGGACCATTGGGATTGCCAACCATGATACCGATCACCATCGGCACACCGACGGCCGGTGGCGCGGTGACAACGCGGGGCGGTCTGGTGTTCATCGGCGGCGCTGCCGAGCACACCTTTCGGGCCCTGGACATCGCCTCTGGCAGGGAGCTGTGGAGCAGCCGTCTTGCGACTAGTGCTAATGCAACACCGATGACTTATCGCAGTCCAGCCAGCGGGCGCCAGTTTGTGGTGGTCGCCGAAGGGGGCCGGCCGCACTACGGTACGAAACCAGGAACAAAGCTGGTCGCGTATTCGCTGCCTGCGGCGAAAGAGTGAGAATCCGGCAAACGCAATATGCCTGTTTGGAAGAATTGACATGGAAAACATCGACGTCATGGTCCTGCGTGCAGCGCGGGAGTGGCTCGCGGCAGGGCAGCGCGTGATGCTGACGACTGTCGTTAGGACATGGGGATCGTCCCCACGACCCGTAGGCGCCATGATGGCGCTGCGAGAAGACGGACGGGCGGTCGGCAGCGTCTCCGGCGGCTGTATCGAGGATGACCTGATCCACCGCTACACGACCGCCTATGGCGGCCCCGGCATGCCGCAAGTTCCAACCGGGATCGTGCGCTATGGCGTGACCGCGGACGAAGCACATCGCTTCGGCCTGCCTTGCGGAGGAACGCTGGAACTCACGCTGGAGTTCATGCCATCCCATGACACATTGGACGAGCTCGTCAGCAGACTGGAAAACGGGGAGCTTGTCCGGCGTACGCTGAACTTGGCCGACGGTATCGTGCGCCTGGAGCGTTCTGCCGAGCCTGAAGCGCCGCAGTTCAATGGCGAGCGCCTGGTCAATACCCTCGGCCCCGAGTATCGCATGCTGTTGATTGGCGCAGGTGCCCTCGCCGAATACGTCTCCACGATGGCCGTGTTCAACGGCTTTTCGGTGACGGTCTGCGACCCTCGAGTCGAATACATGGGAACCTGGTCATTGCCTGGTGTATGCAAAGTGACGCAAATGCCCGACGACGCTGTGGTGGCCTTTCGTCCGGACCGCCGCAGCTGCATTGTCGCGCTCAGCCATGATCCGAAGCTCGACGACCTGGCCCTGCTCGAGGCGTTGCGCAGTCCGGCATTTTATGTCGGAGCGATTGGCTCCCGGCGCAACAACCAAATCCGCCGCGACCGGCTGATCGCTCACTTTGGCGAAACGGAAAAGTCTCTGGAGCGGCTGCGCGGCCCCGTTGGTCTCTACATCGGCAGTAAGACACCTGCCGAGATCGCAGTGAGTGTCATGGCCGAAATACTCGCGGTGAAGAATAGCGTGGCGCTGCCCAGGGAGATGAAGGTCGCGGTGGCCAAGCAACGGCACGAATACGCGATTGGAACCAGCAGTGAAGATCGTCACGCATCGTCAGCTCTTGCCATTAGTTGAATTCAAGGAGAACATCAAATGCGGAGGTTGCTTTCCCTGCTCTCTGCCAGCCTCATATTGATGCCGGCAGGAAATTCCATGGCTCAAGAACGAATCCTGATTTCCTCTGCATGGGGGAATGCAACCGCCACCCTCGCCAGCAATGAGGCAACCCGCTCGCTGCTGCAGATGTTGCCGATCACGATCGAAATGCGAGATCACCTCCGTCAAGAGAAAACCGGAAACTTGCCGTCGCCCCTGCCAGAGGTACCTCGCCAGCGCGATTTTTCGAAGGGAACGCTCGGACTCTGGGGATCCGACCACTTCGTTATCTATTACCGAAGCGGCCGCGTCCCGCAACCCGGGATTGTGGTGCTTGGTCAGGTCGAAGGCGACATTTCGATGTTTGACCGCCCTGGTCCGGTCACGGTACGTGTGGAGCGTGTCAGATAGATTCACGATATGCACCATCGCTGGCGATCCAGCGATGGTGCCATCCACTCCGCTTATCCTTGATTGCCGGTAGGCTCTTCCGTTGCGCTGGCTGCCTCCAGAGCGATAGGAATCCCCTTGTCGTCGAGCCCTCCGCGAAATCGAACGGCGGCCATGGACCGCCAGGCATCGCGCAGGAACTCGTCCTTACGACTCCAGACTACCTTGACGGGACGCCCAATCTCCTTAGCCAATTGGATCGCTTGTAGAGAGACCACAGCGGTCTCACAAAGAAAGTGCCGTCCGTAGAAGCCACCCAACAAGGGCGAGTGAATGAGAATCTTATCGGGGGGCATGCCGGCCTGCTTAGCAATAGCGGCCTGGCACCTTTCCGGCGCCTGGTTCGGTACCCATAGCTCAAGCGTGCCGTCCGGATTGAATCGGGCAAGCACCGAAGGCGGCTCCAGCTGTGCGTAGGAGAAGGACTGCCCCTGATTCAGGTCGGTTGCACTGGCAACCACATGGGCCTTCGGCAACGCATCTATCACGCTGCCAACGACTTCGCATGGATATCCCCGTCCGCGTTAGGAAGCTGGGCGCCCAACGCCGTTGCGAAGACATCGGCGGGCATGTAGCGCGCGTTGGCGTCGGAGCCCGGATCCATCCAATCAATCTGGACGGCTTCGGCTCCGCCCTTGGCGTCCCGCCAGCCTTCAGCGACAACCGCAACCGCGCCAGGCAGGCGATGGACCGAGTGCACGCTCCTCATCTTCCTGACCTGGTCTTCATTGCGGATGGCACCGAGTGTCATGCCTAGCCGCGGCGCATACTGAACCGCAGCCTGTAGCATACCCTCGACGCGGCTGTTGGCCCCATAGATGACCTTTCGCGTCGAATTCTCGTACACATCCAGGCGCCGAGTCGGCTTGCCGCTCCGGCGGTCCCTGAATTTCACGATGGCGGGCTCGGGTACCGGCAGGCCCGTGACCTGCGGCGCGAGCTGCTCGCGACTCAGCGACCGTCCGGAAGCTTCATGGATTACCCTACCCGGCGCGGTGGTGAGCGTATCGACGGGAACGCCGAGTTGGACCGATGCATCCTGCAGCAGCATTCGGCGCATCAACGCGCCGAGGCGGCGCATTGCCGAATAGCTCATGCGGACAGACATGCTGCCATCGGTAAGCCTCATGCCGCTGTCCATGAAGTTGTATCTAGCTCCGGCTGGTGCGTTCAAAATGGCAGCAACGCGGCGAGCGCAATGGCCGCAGGGCGATCCTCGTTGAGGTCATCCACGTGCGTAGTTCTTCAGGTTTTGTGATGCCCGCCCCGGAATCGGGAATAACGCGCTTCGCACGGCGATACGCTTTCCCAACAAGTAGCGGTGCCATTGAAGGTCATAGCGCGATCAGTGCCATAAAAACCGGCAGATGCTTACGCGTGAAGACTTCAGCCAGCGGCTCAATGCAAGCGATACTTTCGTCCCGTGTGTCGAGACGGCGCCCATCTTTCTTGAGTTTTTCCCCGATCCTTTCAAGCGTCTCCCATACGAATGCAGCGATGTCGCTGGCTGATCGCAGGCCCTTCTCCAGTGCCAGAATGAAAAGCTGGCAGATGTGAGGTACGTGAATGCCGCCTCCGGTGACCGGCGAGGCCAAGTATTCCAGCTCCGTGGTGACGAGGGCGCGACGAAGCACATACCGATTGAGATGCCTTGACTGCTCCACCGTTTGCGCTGTTGGCATTTGAGCAGGGCTCACAAACCCCGCGCCAACCAGAACAATGATGGCTCTGACAACGTCGTCGAATGCAACGCCCGCCAATATCGGGCTCGCGAGCATTTCCGAAACCATCTTTGGTCGATAATCGTCCTGGCAGAGGAGATCGGCGATGGTGCTCGGGACGGTGTCCTGAAGCGACACATGCCCGAGTGGAATCTTTACTTCCTTGGGCAGGTCCTCGCGCGGCGTGGTCATGACGAATCTTTCATTGCGCCACCGTTCACGGAGTTCGGGCATCGGAATACGTCGGGGGCCCTTGACGAAGATGTCACTTCTGAACCGCTCGTTGACCATGTGGTCCCGCGCTGACTCTCTGAGGATAGGGTCGCCAATAGCTTCCAGCGTCCTCAAGCCAGTGTCCGTGAACCGAAATGCGTCAATATTGCTAAGCAAGCGTGCGGAGGCGGCAAATTCGAGCTTCGCCCGTCCCATCGCTGTAGCGACGTCCGCAAAGCCTGCAAGCTTCCAATCTTGATTCAGGAACTCATGGGCAATGTAGTTCGGACTGAACTCACCGTTCTTGAGCTTATCGAGGTACTGCGAGGCCACAGGGTTGTCGGCCAGATAGACAGGCTGCGCCTCGAGAATGTTGCGGGCAAACTCGATACAGCGAACGATCGCTTGCTCCTGGCCCGCCCCGCGCTCATGACGCTCTGCGCAGAGGGAGAGCAATTCGCGTATGGGTAATAGGGGCGCCCAGCCAGGGAGGCAATTGTAGCTAACGAGCACGGCTCCACCGACTTTCAGCTTGGTGCGCAGCAGCTTGAGGATGATCTCCCGGTTTTCTTCCGAGACCCAGCTCCAAATTCCATGCAGCGAGACCACATCAAACTCGGGAAGCTCCGGGCGAGCCAGGAAATCTTGGAAAGAGTCATCGTGCAGACTCACTTTCGCACCCGAAGCGTCAGCCATCGCACGCGCACCCGCGGCATGCGCTGGATTGAAATCGGTACCCCAGAAGCTACCTTCGCTTGCTGACGCGTGGAGATTGATCGATAGGCCCTGACCATATCCAAGTTCGAGATAGTGAAACCCCTCGCCGACCACGGGCGGCTCGAACCCTCCCGATAGACAGGCCATCCGTATCTGGAGCGGGTTCAGCTGGGAATAGTAGCCGTACGTGTAGGCCAGGCCAGTAAAGTAGCCGTCAGACCAGCTCATAAGTCTTGTCCGTTCGCGTTAATGTGCCCTGACTCTTGTACCGAGGGCGGCCAAGCCACTGACGGCTGCCGTGCAGACGAGAGGAATACGCCGAGCATGGCGCCATCAGTGGTGTTTTGGTCGGCGCCCTCAACGCATCTGGAGAATGATAACGTTGCTGCTTGCCGGGTTGGTTCGATCGCGTAGTTCCCTGACGTCTTCTTCCCTGACCGCGCCACCTTTGTTCCCCCAGGAGGTCCGGACAAAAGTCAGCACGTCTGCAATCTCCTTATCAGAGAGCTGATTGCGGAACGGCGGCATGCGGTAAGCATCGGGCACGCCGCCGGCAACGACCCGCCCCGACCCATTCAGTGTCACGTTGATCGAGGAAGCCGCTTCCTTCACCGTGGAAGAGGTAGCGCCTGCCAGCGGGGGAATCCATTGACCTTGCCCACGACCATCCAGCGCATGACAGGCGCTGCACTTGGCCACAAAGGTTTGCGCGCCAGGCACTCCCAATCGCTGCTCAAGTCCGAGGTGCTCGTTGGAGCTTGCCTGATACTGCCACGGATCTCCGTCACGTTTGGGATCTCCTGGCAACGATTTGAGGTAGTGTGCAACCGCCTTCAGATCATGGTCCGTCATGAACTGTGTCGAGTTATTGACCACTTCAGTCATGGTGCCGAAGACAACAGCATGCTTGTTTCGACCTGACTTAAGAAACTGAACGACCTCTTCTTCACTCCAGCGGCCAATCCCGGTACTGCCACCGGCGCGCAGACTCGGGGCATACCAACCATCCAGAAGCGCGCCGGAGAGAAAGAGCGGATGACTTTCATCGAGTGCCTTTTCGTTCATCGCGAAGCCGCGTGGCGTATGGCAGCTGCCGCAGTGACCAGCGCCTTGGACGATGTACGCACCGCGATTCCAGAGTTTGGCATCGACACCGGCCGGTGCCTTGTCCTCGTAAGCCGCAGTCTCCGTGAAGAGACTGTTCCAAATTGCCAGCGGCCAGCGCGTGTTCATCGGCCAGGGTATCTCGCCAGGCTTGTTTTCCTGCTTGGCGGGGCGAACGTCGTGCAGGAAATACGCGTACAGCGCACGCACATCGTCGTTGCTGAGCTTGGCGTACGATGGATAAGGCATCGCCGGATAGAGACGACGGCCATCGGGCGTGACACCATGCCGCACAGCCCGGTCGAAATCAGCCAGGCTATAGCCCCCGATGCCAGTCTCCTTGTCGGGAGTGATGTTCGTGGCGAAAATCGATCCCAGCGGCGTTCCCATCTCGTGACCGCCGGCAAATGGCTTTCCGCTCGGCGTGCTGTGGCACGCAACGCAGTCACTGAGCCGCGCCACATACTCGCCTCGACGGACCAGTTCGGCAGACGGCGCCTCCGGGCTGAGTTCCCCATCGAAGGGGGATGGGGGAGTTCGGGTCACAAACCACGTCACGCAGCCGGCCACGGCGAGGCTGGCCAGCAGCATCACGACGACTCTTCTGAACCTTGATTTCATGTCGTGTTGGTATCCGATAATGGCGTCTTTTCTACGCGTCAAATTTGTAGTGCGAAAGCGGCATGCTGCGAATGCGCTGGCCGGTCAGATGTGCGACCGCATTCG
>NZ_JFJW01000014.1:1060-25552 GCF_000611125.1 Cupriavidus sp. SK-4 | reverse complement strand
GGCGGGTGGCGGCGGCTCGCCGATGCCTCCCATCTTGGCGCCGCTCTCGATAATCTTGAC
Source organism: Cupriavidus sp. SK-4 (assembly GCF_000611125.1). Classification (NCBI taxonomy): domain Bacteria; kingdom Pseudomonadati; phylum Pseudomonadota; class Betaproteobacteria; order Burkholderiales; family Burkholderiaceae; genus Cupriavidus; species Cupriavidus sp. SK-4. The sequence continues at coordinate 25,492 of NZ_JFJW01000014.1, read as the reverse complement.
GTGCACGCGTGCCATGCGATTTGGGGGAAGAATCGGGTACATATCGTAGTTCCGTGCCCTTGGCATACCGTTTTCGTAGGCGCACTCTTCGACCAGAACTTGCGACAGTCCCAATGCCACGGCCCCGTTCACTTGCGATTCGATGATGGCCGGATTCACAATGCTGCCCGGATCGATCGCCTCCCAGATATCGTGAACCTTGACCTGGCCTTGTTCGATCGACACCTCTGCAATTGCCGCTGTCTCCGTGCCGAAGGCTTTTGCCATGGCGACGCCACGGGCGCGCCTTGTTCCGTCCGCAGCAGTGAACGGGCCTCGCTTCCAGCCACCTGACAACTCGGCGACGGCTCGCAACAGGTCGATCAGCCGCTGGTTGTCCTTTAGTAATCGCATCCGCAGTTCGTAGGGATCCTGACGCCCCTTGTCGGCCAGCTCGTCGAGAAAGGCTTCGTAGAAGAAGTCGTTCATCGAATTGCCAACCGAGCGCCAATAGCCAAGCACGGCCGGGGTCTTGACGAATCGCTGCGCAATGCGGCGGTCAGGAATGGCGTACGCCTTGTTGGTCAAGCCTTCCAGGGCCGTATAGTCGACCTTGTCGCCCCGCTTGTTCTTGATCGACTCGGTGGGTCCCTCCGTGGCGCTGATGGCTTCCAACGCGATGGGCATTCCCTTGTCGTCGAGCCCGCCGCGAAACTGAACCGCTGCCATAGGACGCAAGCTATCGCGCAGGAACTCTTCTTCCCGGCTCCAGATGACCTTCACCGGGCGTCCGAGCGCCTTGGCCAGCTGGATAGCTTGCGGATAGACTACAGCGGGCTCATAAAGAAAGTGGCGTCCGAAGAAGCCGCCCAGCAATGGCGAGTGGATCAGGATCTTCTCTGGCGAAACGCCTGTGCTCTTGGCAATCGCGTCCTGGTACATTTCTGGCGCCTGATTGGGCATCCAGAGTTCCAGCGTGCCGTCCGCGTTGAACCTGGCAAGTGCCGAAGGCGGCTCCAGCTGTGCATGATTGAGGTACTGGCTGCGATAGGTCGCCGTGACAACGGTATGCGCTTTCGACAGAGCATTGGCCACATCGCCGACGACTTCCGAGTCGTCGATCTTGCCGTTCGCGTTGGCGAGCTGATCGGCGAATGCCGCCGTGGAGAAGTCGGCAGGCATGTAGTGCGGCTTCGAACCGGGCCCCGGATCCTGCCAGTCGACCTGAACGGCTTCGGCTGCGCGCTTGGCATCCCACCAGCGCTCGGCCACGACTGCAACGGCACCCGGCAGGCGATGGACCGAATGCACACCCTTCATCCTCCGGACCTGGTCCTGATTGCGGATAGTGGCTACTGTGAGGCCGAATCGCGGCGCATGCTGAACGGCGGCTTGCAGCATGCCTTCAACGCGGATGTCGATACCATAAACAGCCTTACCGGTTGATTTTTCGTACACGTCCACGCGTTGAACCGGCTTGCCAATCCAGCGGAACTGGGCCGGATCCTTGAGCTTGACGCTCGCTGCATCAGGCACAGGGAGATCCATGGCCCGGGTTGCAAGCTCTCCGTAGCTGAGCGACCGGCCCGAAGCTGCGTGGAGCACGCGGCCCGGCGCAGTCGTGAGCGTGCCCACCGGTACGCCAAGCTGGGCAGACGCTGCCTGCAGCAGCATTTGGCGTGTCAACGCACCCAGACGGCGCATAGTCCCGTAGCTCATGCGCACGGACATGCTGCCGCCTGTAATACGCATGCCGTTTTCCATGACTTTGTACTCGGCACCAGCCGGGGCGTTTTCCACGATGAAGGTCGTCGGATCGGCGTCGAGTTCTTCCCCGACAATCTGCGCCATGGCCGTGAAGATTCCCTGGCCGCCCTCCATGAAGGGACTTTGCAAGCGAATGGTGTTATCGGGCCGGATCTCTAGGAACGCGGGCACACGGGTGCCGGGTATGGAGGCGCTCACCGTGGCCTGGGCCCGCGCCGTCCCAAGTGGAAGTCCGAAGCCAAGCACGAATGCGCCGGCTGCTGTGCCGGCCGAGGCCAGCAGAAATCGGCGGCGAGAGATGTTCGTCGGCTCGCCCGTCGGAAAAGCCTCACCGGCCATAGGCGTGTCGTTCATATTCGTCATACCTCGTCCCCTTGCTCGTTGGCGTTCCTGGACCTGTTGCGTATTACCCCCACGGCGCCGCCAATGCCCACCAAGGCGATGGCGGCAACGGCGGCCGCTTTGCCGATTCCGTGCTCCTGAGTTGGAGCTTGTTCCGGAATGCCAGCTGCCGCTGCAGGATTCACTGGATTGCCGGCTATTTCATGGACGGCCGCATTGATCGCGTTGTAGGTGCCGCAGCGGCACAGGTTGACCATGGCCGCCGCAATCTGCTCGTTCGTCGGGTGCGGCGTCTGCTTGAGCAGCGCGGTGGCGGCCATGACCTGCCCGGACTGGCAGTAGCCGCATTGCGGCACCTGGTGTTTGACCCAGGCCTGAACGACACGCTTGCCGACCTTGTCCTCTTCGATCGACTCGATGGTGGTGATCTTGCGACCGGCCAACCCTTCGATCGGGACGACACAGGAACGCATCGCCACACCGTCCACCAGAACGGAGCAGGCTCCGCATTGGGCAAGGCCGCAACCGTATTTGGTACCCGTCAGGCCGAGCTCATCGCGAATCACCCACAGAAGAGGTGTGTCCGAATCGGCCTGGACCTGGTAGGTCTTTTCGTTGATTTGAAGTTCCATGATTTCAGATTGAGTATGCAAAAGGCGTCATGCGAGCTGGTGCTGAGCTTCCGTCCGGCAGGTGAACGGTGGGCCTTGCCGGCTGGGCATCGGCCGGCCCGGCTCTGGGTCATGGCCGTGACCATTGCCGGCCCTGAAACCGTGGCGCCGGCCCCTGGCAGCGTGAATTGTCTACGCGTCATGGATTTAGCGTTCATGGTCACCTGCCAGTTTCTGGAGGTCGTTCGAATGAACAGCCTCCCACCACGGAGAAAATTCCTGTTCCCGGCCGTCCAGGTACACGGGCCGCCCGATCTCCGGCGTCCACAGCGCATAACTCCGCCCTTGACTGGCTGCAGCGATGCGCTTGAACGGGTCGTCCCACTCGTGCGGTGAAATGGAAAAGCGACCGGCATGTCCAGGGGTGAATGCCCTCGCGCGCAGGTCATCCGCCGCCTGGGCGGCCTGCTCGGGATTCATGTGAACGTTCGCCCAGCGCGGGTCGTACTGCCCGGCATCGAGCGCCACCCAATCGAATGGGCCATACTTCTGACCGATCTCGGCAAAGTGCGGCGCATACCCCGAATCGCCACTGAAAAAGATCCTGCGCTCGGGGGTCGCCAAGGCAAACCCCACCCACAAGGACTTGTCGCGGGTGAAAGTGCGCCCGGAGAAATGGCGCGCCGGGGTAACAACGATTTGCAGCAGCGGGGTGTGCGCCACCGTCTCATACCAGTTAGCCTCATGCACAAGCCGCATGTCGTATCCCCATGCCTCGAAATGCGCCCCCACTCCGAGGCCCACCACCACCTGCTTGACCAAGGACTGCAGCGCCAGGATGCTCGGGTAGTCCAGATGATCGTAATGGTCATGACTGATCAGCAGCACGTCGATGGGGGGCATGTCGGCGGCCGAATAGAGGCTCGTCCCGTCGAACGCCGTGTTCGTCCACGGCACAGGCGACGCATTGGTGCTGAACACCGGGTCGATCAGGATGCGCTGCCCGCCCAGTTGCACGTAGTAGGAAGAATGTCCCAGCCACACCACGAGGTCCTGCGATACATCCAGCGCCTTGATATCGGTTTTGACAGCAGGGATGGCGGCAGGTGGGCGCGGATTGCCCTTCTTGCCGAATGTGTTGCTCAGCATGATCGAGAGCTGGGACTCATCCGTGGTCAGCATCGGCGTTTCGATCTGGTTGCGGAACGAGCCGTCGGCATGGTTGGGCGAGAGCTCGATACGGGCAAGCCGCCCCCCCTGCGGCAGTTCCCCAAACAGGGGATGCTGCAGGTAGGCCGCAATGGCCAGCGCATCGAGGGCGACGACGATCACCATGGCTTTGCCGATCGAGCGGAACCTGGCGCGGCTCATCGGGCAGTCGCCGGTGGCAAGCCGCGGGCGAACGCCTTCGCATGGAATACCGTCGCCCCTTGCCCGCCATCTGCATCGCTGGTGACGGCATAGAGGTCGTTCCTGCCGGGGTTGATGGCAAGGCTGGTCGATTGCAGGTTGTGCCCCCGCTCGCGGCCGGGCAGCAGCACCTGGCCGATCGGGATGCCGTTGCGGTTGAGCACCAGCACGCGGCCTTGTCCGTAGATGGCCACGTACACGTTGCCATCCGCATCCACCCGCATCGAATCGGGAGCCGGGCCGGTGAAGTGGTAGGCGATGGCCGAGCCGATCGGCGCGATGGTGGTCGCGTCGGCCAGCTCGATCCGGTGCAGGAGGTTGCGGCCAAACTCCGTGGCCCACAGTTGCTTGCCGTCTGGGCTGAGCGCCACGCCGTTGGCCATCGCCAGATTGGGCAGCACGGGCCTGATCGTGGAAAGGTCGGGCGCGGCGTAGTACACCCCACCCTTGGGCTCAGTTGCGTTGCCCTGGAAATCCGTGAAGTAGAAGCCGCCGTGGGCGTCGAACACCAGGTCATTGGGCATGTACCCGGACGCCGTCGGAACGACCGCCTGCAGTCCCGATCCGTCCGGATTCACTGCGAAGATCGCGCCACGACCATTCGGGATGTCTAGCGCCGCGATGAACAAGCGCCCGTCCTTGTGAAAGGCCAGGCCGCCCGGTGCCAGCGCATCCAGGGTGACGACGGTGGACAACTGCTTGGCCGGCGTCAGGCGCAGCACACGCCGAGCGGTGACGTCGCAAAACAGGAGATTGCCGCCGCGATCGAAAATTGCCCCTTCAAGAATCCGGCCTTCTTCGGAGACCTTGAACCAGGACGAAGCCATCACCGTCTGCAGCCCCCGCTCGGACGGCGGGATGGGCACCGGACCCTGGATCTGCGCGTCGTAGGCAAGACCGGCTGAGGCAGTATGCTGCGCCGATGCCCCCGTGGCCAGGCACGCGCCTGCAACAAGGCAGGCGACGGCAAAGGTGGGCCGAGCTGGCTTGACCAGGCTGCTGCCACGCGCCCTGCCTGGTTGCCAGTTCTGATGCTGAGACAAAGCGTGTGCCCTCATGATCAGTACACCGTCAATCCGCCGTCTGCGGCCAACGCCTGGCCGTTGCGGATGCCGCGCGTCGCATACTCCTGCAGCGCGGCTGCACTAACATCCGCAAGGGTGACAGCCGCCCCGGCCTCGGCAAATGCGCGGGCTGTGCCCAGCCCTATGCCGGAGGCGGAGGCGGTGCCGGTGACCAGCGCAGATTGTTCTTTGAAGTCATAGGCAATGTGCATGAATGTCTCTTAGTAAGCTCAGACTGCCAACGAAGCGTTGTCGATCACGAAGCGGTACTTCACGTCACCCTTGAGCATGCGCTCGTAGGCTTCGTTGATTTCACCGGCGCGGATCATTTCGATGTCCGCGACGATGCCGTGCTCGGCGCAGAAATCCAGCATCTCCTGTGTCTCTGGAATGCCACCGATCATCGATCCGGCCAGGCTACGGCGCTTCATGATCAAGCTGAACACCTGCGGCGAAGGATGCGGCGACGACGGCGCGCCTACCAACGCCATCGAGCCATCGCGCTTGAGCAGGTTGAAGAATGGATCGAGGTCGTGCGGCGCGGCCACGGTGTTGAGGATGAGGTCGAGGCTCTTGGCATGCGCAGCCATCTCGCCCGGATTACTCGAAACGACCACCTCATCCGCGCCCAGCGCCTTGGCCGCTTCGCGCTTGGACTCGGACGTGGTGAAAGCCACCACGTGCGCGCCCATGGCGTGCGCGAGCTTGATGCCCATGTGGCCTAGACCGCCGATGCCGACCACGCCCACCTTGTGACCCGGCCCCACCTTCCAGTGGCGCAGCGGCGAGTAGGTGGTGATGCCTGCGCACAGCAGTGGAGCCACGGCGGCCAGTTGCTCCTCGGGGTGGCGGATGCGCAGCACATAGCGCTCGTGCACGACGATCTGTTGCGAATACCCGCCCAGCGTGTGGCCAGGCGCATCCGTCGTTGGGCCGTTGTAGGTGCCGACCATATGGTCGCAGTAGTTCTCCAGCCCTGCGCCGCAGTCCTCGCAGTGCTTGCAGCTATCGACGATGCAGCCGATGCCGACCAGATCGCCTGGCTTGAAGCCCGACACATGCGCACCGACCGCCGACACGCGGCCAACGATCTCGTGGCCCGGCACGCAGGGGTACAAGGTGCCCGCCCATTCGGAGCGCACCTGATGAATGTCGGAGTGGCACACCCCGCAGTAGGCAATGTCGATCTGCACGTCGTGTGCGCCCGGCGCGCGGCGGGTGATGTCGATCGGTTCGAGGGGAAGGTCGCCTGCATGGGCGCCATAAGCCTTGACGGTCATGAGAATGTCCTTTGGTTTGAAATTACGGGAATCAGATTGACGACCTGAACCTCGTTGCGGAAGCCAAGGCGCATCCACAGGCCGAACGTCCCGGAACTTTGTGAGACCAACAGCGTGAACCCATCGATCTGATGACGCCTGCTGTGCATGGGGAAGCGGTACTTCACCAGCGCGGTCCCAGGGAAGAGCTGTCCGCCGTGCGTGTGGCCGGCCAGCGTGAGGCTCAGGCTGCTCGCGCCGCAGCCCCGCGCGATGTCATGACAGTCAGTACGGCGGATGCCAGCAGCAACGCGGCGCTCACCACGAAGGTGCTTTGGTAGCCATGGTGGTCGAACAGCAGGCCGCCGACGGTGGAGCCCAAGGCGATGGCCATCTGCACAACGGCAACGAACAGGCCGCCACCCGCTTCGGCGTCCTTCGGAAAGGTCTTGGCAATCCAGGCCCACCAGCCCACGGGCGCCGCGGTGCCCGTCAGCCCCCACAGTCCGAGCAGCGCGACGACGGCAGCCGTCCAGCCGCCAAAGGCAATCAAGGCCAGGGCGATCGCGGACATCAGCAGCGGAATGGCGATCAGCGTTTGATAGAAGCCCCGCTGCAGGACTCTGCCGATAAGCAGCGTCCCGATGAAGCCTGCCGCGCCGATCACCAACAGGACGAGCGAGAGCGTGGGCACCTGCACTCGCGTCACCATCTCCAGAAACGGGCGCACGTAGGTGAACAGCGCGAACTGACCCATGAAGAATAGGCTGCTGGCGATCATGCCCACGGCAACGCCGGTGCGCTTGAACAAGGTGAACACCTTGAAGACATTGCCGGCGCCGGCCGTGCGTTCCGCGGCCGGCATGGAAGGCAGCGTGAGCCATTGCCATACCAGCGTGACCAGCGCCACCGGCACGAGACAAAGGAAGGCACCGCGCCAACCGATGACGGCGCCGAGGTAAGCACCCAGCGGCGCGGCCACCACCGTAGCCAGTGCGTTGCCGCCATTGAGAATGGCCAGGGCGCGCGGCACCTGAGACGTAGGCACCAGCCGAATGGCCGTAGCCGCCGACATGGACCAGAAACCGCCGATGACCACGCCGATCAGCGCCCGCCCCAGCATGTAGGTGAAGTAGTTCGGCGCCAGCGCGACGATGGCGCCGGACACGCCCATGGCGGCCGTCAGGCCCAGCAGCAGGGTCTTGCGGTTCAGGCCGCCGGCCAGTGCCGAGATGAACAGGCTCGTGAGCACGGCGAACGCGCCGGAGATGGCGATTCCTTGCCCTGCCATGCCTTCAGTGACATGGAGGTCAACGGCCATGGGCGTCAACAGGCTGACGGGCAGGAACTCCGAGGCGACCAGCGCGAACGCGCAGATCGACATGGCGAAGACGCTGCTCCAGGATGCGGATTGGCCTGGCGTTTCACCGTGGATGTCTATGTCGCCCATTGGGGCGGCGGATACTTGAGCGGTCATGAAAGGTCTTCTGTGTGATGTCCGTATGAGATTCCCAGCGGATAAAGGGCATCAAGCCAGGAACGGGAAACGGCTTGGGGCCACTCAACGAGCGGCCGGTTTCAGCCTTTGCCGGCGCAAAGCGAACTATCAGTTCTCGACTCTTTCGATGCGCACCTTGTACGGTCCGGGTTGCGCCAGGATCGACAAGCCTTCATCCACCTTGCCCAGTGGCAGCAGACTGCGCGAATAAGGGCGGGCTTTAATGAAAATCGCCAGGTTGCCCCAAGGCGCGTAATGGGTCAGTTCGCCGGCAACAGGTGCCATGCCATCGGGGGCGCCCTGTGTGGAGAGCTTTCGCGGCAGGTTGGACACACGCTCGATGGCGGCGTAGTCCTCCATCGTGAGCGACAGCGGAAGCAGGGCCGCGAAATCGCGTGCGGTGGCGTTGTCGTAAAGCGTAGCCGTGGCAGTTTGGCCATCGACGATCAGGCGGATCTTCATGGGAACTTCCTTCGAGCGCGCCGACGCTGGCTGAGCTACGGAATGGCCGGGGGAACAAGCAGCTGCCAGCCCCAGGAGCGAACTGGCAAGCAGGACCAGCATTCCACGCCGCCACTGGCACCACGGGTGAGGGATGAGCTTCTTCATAAGCAGTATCTTGGCGAATCAGCGCCCGCCTGACTAGCTAATGAATACTTAAAGCCCATATAAGACTAGCTAATTAATGTTCGTGAGAAACTGCAACAATGCTCGACGCAACCTCGACGATCTTCCCTATTCGTCACCATGGCTTGTGAAGGCAGGTTCACACGTGCGCACTTTTGAACGTGACCAAATCAGCAGCGCTCCAGCTAGTCCATCAGCGGCTTGGGGCACGGCTTCAGATGCGGCTGCTCACGCGCACCGCACGTAGCGTCTCGCCGACGCAGCTAGCATTGGCCGCTGCAGCCGGGACAGTGCAAGGTCGTCAGTTCGCAACCACTGTCTTCTCCGCATTAGCCTGCCAGCCGCCACCGATGGCCTTGAACAGGTTCACCTCGCTGACCCATTGGCCCAGGCGGTCCTGGATCAGTTGCTGCTGGGCAGAGAAGAGCTCGCGCTGGGCGTCCAGCACCGCCAGGTAGCTGTCCACGCCTTCGTTATAGCGCTGCTGGGCCAGCCGGTAATACTCCTGGTTGTCGTCAACGCGCAGTTGCTGAGCCTGCAGTTGCCGGCCATAGGTGCCACGGGCCGCCAGGCCATCTGAGATTTCCCGGAAGGCCGTCTGGATCGAGCCTTCGTACTGCGCGACATGGATGTCGCGACGAATGCTGGCGTGGTCCAAATTGGCTCGCAGGCGGCCGGCGTTGAAGATCGGCAGGTTGATCTGCGGCGCAAACTGCCAGAATCCCGACCCGCCACTGAACAAGCCGCCCAGTTCGATACTGGCCGTGCCGGCGGCGCCGGTCAGGCTGATGCTCGGGAAAAATGCCGCACGCGCAGCACCAATGTTGGCGTTGGCCGCGAGCAACTGGTGTTCCGCCGCCACGATGTCGGGACGGCGCAGCAGCACCTCGGAGCTCAGTCCGGTAGGAAACCGGGCGAGCATCGGTTCGCTAATTGTTCGGCCCTGTGGCAAGTCGGCGGGAATGCGTCCCCCGATCAAGCGCTCCAGAGCATTGAAGTCCTGAGCCACCCGGCGGGTGTACAGACTCTCCTGCACCTGGGCCTGGGATACCAGGCTGCGTGCCTGACGCACATCGATTTGCGAGGCAGCGCCGTTACTGAAGCGATTCTCGACCAGACCCAGGCTGGCGCTCTGGCTCTTGAGTGTGGAGCGGGCCAGTTCCAGCTGCTCCTGATCGCTGCGCCAGGCCAGATAGGCCGTCGCCACATCGGCCACCAGCGATATCTGAACACTGTAGCGAGCCGCATCCGAGGCCAGGTACTGCTCGACGGCGGCTTGACTCAGGCTGCGCAGGCGGCCAAACAAGTCCAGCTCATAGGACACTCCCAAGGCGGCCTGGTACTGGCTCTGGATGCCGGCATCACCCGTGGGCGACAAATTGGCCGGCACGCGCTGGCGGTTACCTCCCGCGCCCAGTCCGACATCGGGAAACTGTTCGGCGCGCTGGATACGGTAGAGCGCCCTATAGGCTTCGACGTTCAACGCCGCCTGGCGCAGATCCGTGTTGTTGGCCAAGGCCAGCTCCACCAGGCGCTTGAGCGCCGGGTCGAGAAAGACCGACCGCCAGCCAAGTGCCGTGGCATCATCTGTCTGGGCAGGCCTGGCGTAGGCCGCTCCCTGCGGCCAGGTGGCAGGAATGTTCGCCTGCGGCCGCTGGTACTCGGGAATCAGGCCACAGCCACCCAGAACGAGTGCCACAGCCAGGCTCAATATCTTGAGCTTCATGCTGTTTCTCCTTCCGTTGGTCCTGCGATCACGGCCGGTTTCTTGCGCCGTTCGAACAGCGAGGTCACGACCACATAGAACAGTGGCACGAAGACCACGGCAAGCAAGGTGGCGGTGATCATCCCGCCCACCACACCGGTGGCCAGCGAATGCTGGCTGCCAGCGCCGGCGCCAGTGGCAAGCGCCATAGGCAGTACGCCAAAGGTAAACGCCAGGGAGGTCATCAGAATCGGACGCAGACGCAGGCGCGCGGCCTCCACGGCGGCCCTGACCAGCGGCATGCCCTGGCGCTCGTACAGTTCCTTGGCGAACTCGATGATCAGGATGGCGTTCTTCGCGGTCAGGCCGATGGTAGTCATCAGCCCGACCTGGAAGTACACGTCGGCATTGAGCCCGCGCGCCAGCGTGGCCAGCACCGCGCCGAGGATGCCCACCGGCACGACCGCGATCACCGCCGCCGGCACTGTCCAGCTTTCATAGAGCGCAGCCAGGCACAGGAACACGATCAGCACCGTCAGGGCATACAGCATCGGGGCCTGGTCGCCGGTCCTGAGTTCCTCGTAGGACAGGCCGTTGTAGCTCACGCCCACGCCGGGCGGCAATTGCTTCATGATCTCCGCGATCGCGAGCATCGCGTCGCTGCTGCTGTGGCCCGCTGCCGGCAAGCCGAGAATCTGCACCGCCGGGATGCCGCCAAAGCGTTCGAGCTTGGGCGGGCCGTACTCCCACTGCCCGGTGGCGAAGGCCGAGAACGGCACCATCTGCCCACGATCATTGCGCACATACCATTTGTCGAAGTCTTCCGGGCCGATGCGCGAAATGGCTTCACCCTGCAGATAGACCCGCTTGATCCGCCCGCGGTCGATGAAGTCGTTGACGTACATCGAGCCCCAGGCCGCCGACATGGTGTCGTTGATCGCCTGCAGACTGACCTGCAGCGAACGGGCCTTCTCTTCGTCGATAACGAGCTTGTACTGCGGCTCGTCATCCTTGCCGTTCGGGCGCACCGCGGTCAATACCGGGCTCTGCTTCGCCAGCTTGATGAACTGGTCGCGTGCGGCCATCAGCGCCTCGTGCCCCAGGCCGGCGTTGTCCTGCAGGTACAGGTCGAACCCCGCGGAGTTGCCCATCTCCAGGATAGCCGGCGGTACGAAAGCCATGACCGTCCCGTCCTTGATCCCGGCAAAGTGCGCATTGGCACGCGCGGTGATGCTGAACACGTCCGCACCTTTCGCGCGGCGCTCGCTCCAGTGCTTAAGGTTGACGAAGGCCGTGCCGGAGTTCTGCCCGCGGCCTGCAAAGTTGAAGCCATTGACCGTGATCACGTTGACGACCGTATCGCTTTCATGCTTCATCAGGTAGTCCGTGATCTGCTGGAGCACCGCCTCGGTGCGCTCGGCCGTGCCATTGACCGGCATGCGCACCTCGACAACCAACGCGCCCTGGTCCTCATTGGGCAGGAATGTGCTGGGGATGCGCGTGAACAGGTAGCCGGTGCCGATGGTAATGATCAGGAAGATCAAAAGGTAGCGGCCGCGGCGGTGCAACATGTTCTGCACGCCGCGCTCGAAACGCTGGCTGCCGCGGTCGAAGCCGCGGTTGAACCAGCCAAAGAAGCCCTTCTTCTCGGTGTGGGCGTCACCTTCCGGCGCCTTGAGAAGGGTCGCGCACAGCGCTGGGGTGAATACCAGAGCAACGAGCACCGAGATGGCCATGCACACCACCACCGTGACGGCGAACTGCTTGTAGATCGTGCCCGCCGACCCGCCGAAGAAGGCCATGGGCACGAACACTGCCGACAGCACGGTACCGATGCCGACCAGGGCCCCGGAGATCTGTCCCATGGACTTGCGCGTGGCCTCCAGCGGCGACAGCCCTTCGTCATGCATCAGGCGCTCGACGTTCTCCACCACCACGATGGCATCGTCCACCAGCAGGCCGATGGCCAGGACCATCGCGTACATGACCAGGGCGTTGATGCTGATGCCGAACAGCGGCAGCACCGCGAAGGTGCCCAGCAACACCACCGGCACCGCCAGGGTCGGGATCAAGGTGGCGCGCAAACTCTGCAGGAACAGGTACATGACCACGAACACCAGGATCACCGCTTCGAAGATGGTGTGCACCACCGAGTCGATCGACGCCGTCACCACCGGCGTGGTGTCATAGATAAAGACCGCCTCGACCCCTTCGGGCAGGTTCCTGGACAGTTGCCGCACCACCTCGCGTACCGCCCGGGCGGTTTCCAGCTGGTTGCCGCCCGGCGCCAGACGCAGGGCCAGCCCGGTGGATGCCTGACCGTTGTAGCGGGTGGTGATGGAGAAGTTGTCGGCTGCGAGCCCGACCTCGGCCACGTCCCTGACCCGCACCTGCGAGCCGTCGTCGTTGACCTTGAGCAGCACCTCCTCGAACTCGCGCACGGTGATCATGCGCGTCTTGCCGACGACGGTGGCATTGAGCTGCACGCCGCTGCGTGTCGGCAAGCCGCCCAGCTGGCCGGAAGACACCTGCACGTTCTGCTCGCGGATGGCCGCGGCCACGTCGCCTGGCGTCAGCTGGAAGCTGTTGAGCCTGCTCGGGTCCAGCCAGATGCGCATGGCGTAGGGGGAGCCCCACGTCATCACGTCGCCCACGCCATTGACCCGCGATATCGGGTCCTGGAACCTGGACGTGATGATGTCGCCCATGTCGGAACTGGACATCCTGCCGGACCGGTCCACCAGGCCGACCACCAGAAACACGTTCTGCTGGTACTTGACCACGCGCAGGCCCTGACGCTGCACTTCCTCCGGCAGGCGCGGCGTCGCCAATTGCAGCTTGTTCTGGACCTGCACCTGGGCGATGTCGGGATCCACGCCCTGCTCGAAGGTCACGATGATGGACATGCTGCCATCGCCGTTGCTTTCGGCGGACATGTAGCGAAATCCGTCCAGGCCATTCATCTGCTGTTCGATGACCTGGACCACGGTGTCCTGCACGGTCTGTGCCGAGGCGCCCGGGTAGGACACCTGGATGGCCACGGCCGGTGCCGCGATATTTGGGTATTGGCTGATCGGCATGCTCTTCAGCGACAAGGCGCCGGCGAGCATGGTGATGATCGCCAGCACCCAGGCGAAGATGGGCCGATTGATAAAAATGCGTGACATCGGTCCTAGCCCCTCAGTTTGCCGCCAGGGCCGTGCCCTTAAAGTCCATGACCAGCTTGACGTTTGCGGCTGCGACCGGCTCGACCTTGGTGCCGCTGCTCAGGCGCTGCAGCCCTTCGGTCACCACACGGTCGCCCTGGGCCAGGCCCTTGCCGATCAGCCAGGCGTTGCCGACGGTGCGCAGCGTCTCCACTTCACGCTGCTCCACCTGATTGTCGGGGGTGACCAGCCACACATGGGGCAGACCACGGCTGTCGCGCACCACGGCCTGCTGAGGCACCAGCAGCGCCGCTTCGTTCACGCCCTCGTTGAGCTGGGCGCGCACGAACATGCCCGGCAGCAACTTGCGCTGTGGGTTGGGGAACTCGGCACGCAGCGCTACCGAACCGGTAGTCGGATCGACCCGCACTTCGGAGAACTTGAGTGTTCCCTTGAGTGGATAGACGCTGCCGTCGTCCAACGTCAGGCTGACCTCGGCGTGGCGCGTGCCGTTCTGCAGGTCTCCCGATTCAAGCGCGCGCTGCAAGCCCAGCAACTTAGTGATCGGTTGGGTAACGTCCACATAGATCGGGTCGAGCTGGGTGACGGTGGCCAATTCCTGAGACTGGCCATTGGTCACCAGGGCGCCTTCGGTCACCGCCGAACGGCCGATGCGTCCGGAGATCGGTGACAGCACCTGGGTGTATTGCACGTTGATCCGCGCCATCTGCGCATCAGCCTGGGCTTGCAGCCAGGCGGACTGGGCGTCGTCGTACTGCTGCTGGCTGACAGCGTTGGTCTGCAGCAGGCGTTGGTAGCGCTGGGCCAGATTGCCGGCATTGCGCAGGTTAGCCTCGGCGCGAGCGAGTTGGGCGTTGTAAGTGCGGGAATCGATCTGGTACAGCGGTTGGCCCTGCTTGACCTCGCTGCCCTCGACGAACGTGCGCTTCTGGAGAATGCCCGAGACCTGGGGACGGACTTCGGCCACGCGATAGGCAGCGGTACGGCCGGGCAAGTCGCTGGTGAGGGCAAGCGACTGGGCCTGGACCTGGTACACACCTACCTGCGGAGCGGAAACGGCCTGGGCCACCTCCTGCTCGCCGCAGCCAGCAAGCAGCGCGGCGAGTGTCAGCGGAAACAGTGCCGGAGCGGCACGCAAGAAAGAGTGAAGCGCCAACAATGTGTTCTCCTGGAATCGTTTTGGGCGGAGCGGCAGCAGATCTGTATGAGCCGGTTTGCGATGCAAGCTCAGCCATTACCCGCGCCTGAAAGCCCCTGGTGATCGCTCCGTGCGCCCTCTGAGTTGAGCTCCCTCGGAGGAGGTTATTCCCGCCCTCAGTCCGAATGGCGGTCGCAACCAGTCACAATCAGTCCTTGCCGATCTGATCCATTTGCTTCGCGTCCATGCGGCCCCCATGCACCTTGATCTTCGCGAAGGCGGTTTCGACCGCCTGCAGGTCTTGCGGCGTAAGGTTGACGTTGATCGAGCTGAGGTTCTCGCGCGAATGGTCCAGATTTGTCGTGCCGGGGATGGAAACAATCCAGGGCTTCTGCGCCGCCAGCCATGCCAGGGCGATCTGGGCGCGCGTTGCTCCCTTCTTCTCGCCGAACGCCTTCAGGAAATCGAGGATGGGCTGGTTAGCCTTCATGACTTGGCGGCTGAAGCGGGGGAAGGTCTTGCGCAGGTCCGTCTTCCCGTCGAACCTGGCCTGTGCATCCAGGGGGAGCTTGCCGGGCAGGAAGCCTTGACCCAAGGGCCCCCACGGCACGAAGCCGATGCCCAGTTCCTCGCACGTTTGCAGCACGCCGTTGTGTTCTACACTGCGCTCCATGATCGAGTATTCGGTCTGGATCGCGGCCACGGGTTGCACGGCATGGGCACGACGAATGGTGCGGGCGCTCGGCTCGGACAGGCCGAAGTGCAGCACCTTGCCTTGCTGGATCAGATCCTTGATCGTGCCGGCCACGTCCTCGATCGGCACGGTCAGGTCGACACGGTGCTGGTAGTACAGGTCGATGCGGTCTGTCTTCAGGCGCTTGAGCGACTCCTCGACCACGCGGCGGATATGTTCGGGGCGGCTATCCAGGCCGTTCGTACCATCGATCTTGAAGCCGAACTTGGTGGCGATGGCCACGTGGTTGCGCACCGGCCCCAGGGCTTCGGCGACGAGCTCTTCATTCACGTAGGGGCCATAGACCTCGGCGGTGTCGAAGAACGTAATGCCTCGCTCGTAGGCGTCGCGGATCACGCGGATGCTTTGCGCACGGTCCACACCCGGACCGTAATGGCCCGGGCTGTTGCTCATGCAGCCAAAACCCAGTTCCGACACCGTCAGAGCGCCCAGCTTGCGGGTCCGTATAGTGTACGGCTGCCCGTTGCTGCCGCCGCGTTGCGCGGGCTGCGCCGCAGCCGGAGCGGCCAGCGAGGCAGCGCCGATCGGCAGTGCTGTGCCAGTGGCGGCGATGCTCACCGCCTTTAGAAAACCACGTCGATCAGCAGCCACGCCGGAGTGCAGTCCGGATTCACGATGATCGTTAATGTCCTGGGAGCTCATGTCGATACCTTTTAAGCTGAAACAGGTGAAGGTTTGAGTGGTTCGAGGGGTAAAGACGCTCAGTGGGCCACGCGTTCGATCCGGACCTGCAGCGGCCCGGAGCGCTGCAACGCGGGAAGTCCCGTGTCCACCTGGCCCAGCCGCATCAGGTCACCGGTGTAGTTTCCAGTACCGTCCTCAGCGAAAATCGCAAGGTTGCCCCAGGGCGCGTAGTAGGCGAGGTCGCCTGCCCTCACGGGTACTGTGCTCTCGGCAGTTCCCCGGGATAGCTTTCGCGGCAGATCAGCAATGCGCTCGATCCGGGCATAGTCGGTGAGCGTCAATGACAGGGGCAGCAGCGCGGCGAAATCCCGCGCCGCCGCGCTGTCATACAGCGTCGCGGTGGCAACCTGGCCATCCAGGTTCAGACGGATCTTCATGGGAAACTGCTCGGTGGACTTCGGCACGCCCCTGATCGGCGCAGCCGGCTCGGACGCCCCGACACCGCAGGCTATAAGCCCCACAGCGGATGCGAGCAGCAATGCCGCCAACGCTCGGCGCTGCGGCCACGGAGAGATCGGTATTGACTTTTTCATACCCGAATGCTCCGACATATGGGCGCGCCTGACTAGCTAATGAATACTTAAAAAGGATATAAAATTCACTAATTAATCATCCGTGAGACACTGCGCGCCATGCTCAAACGTAACCTCAACGATCTCCTCTACTTCGTGACAGTGGCGCGGGAGGGCAGCTTCACCCGCGCGGCCTCGCTGCTGGGCGTGACCCAGTCCGCACTCAGCCAGGCCATCAGCGGCCTGGAGGCGAGGCTGGACATCCGGCTGCTGACGCGCACCACACGCAGCGTGTCTCTCACGGCGGCTGGCGAGCGCCTGCTAAATGCAATCGGCCACCGCCTCGACGACATCGACGCGGAATTGGACGAGCTGACGGAGATGCGCGATAAGCCGGCCGGCACGGTTCGTATCACCTGCGGCGAACATGTCCTGCGGACAACGCTCTTGCCGAAGCTCGCGCCCCTGTTGCTCGAATATCCCGACATCAAGATCGAGTTCGACATCAACTATGGGTTCAGGGATATCGTGGCTGACCGCTTCGACGCCGGGGTGCGTCTGGGAGACACCATAGACAAGGACATGGTCGCGGTGCCGATCGGGCCCCCGTTGCGCATGGCGGTCGCAGCGTCGCCTGCGTACTTCGCCGCACACTCAGTTCCCAAGAGCCCGCGCGATCTGGTGAACCACAACTGCATCAACATGCGCATGCAGACCGCCGGAGGCCTCTACGTCTGGGACTTCGAGCGCCGCGGGCAGCAATTGAACGTGCGGGTGGATGGGCAACTCATCTTCAACACCTCGCCCAGCATGGTCGATTCAGCACTGGCGGGATTGGGCATCGCGTCGCTGCCCGAAGAAGAGTTTGCACCGCACCTTGAGGAGGGAAGACTGGTACGGGTGCTGGAGGACTGGTGTCCCCCGTTTCCGGGCTACTACCTGTACTACCCGAGCCGCCGGCAGCCCTCCCACGCGTTTTCGCTGGTCCTCGACGCACTGCGTGTAGCAAGCCCAATGAGCATCAGAGAGGGATAGGACACTTCATCCGCAGCCCGCAAGCCCCGTCCATTTCATGGGCGCAACCCCACTCACTATCCATCGCTTCGGAGGGTCATGTGCTCCGCTCGTTTGAACAACTGCTCGATCCCTTCCCACCCGACGAGGTGCCGCCCCCGCCCAAGGGCCTGGCGGCCTTCCTGTGGGCCTGCACGCGCGGGACACGCCGCTACTTCGTCGCATTGGCGCTGCTCAGCGCCAGCGTGTCGATCTACGAAGCGTGGCTGTTCTCCTTCCTGGGGAAAGTGGTTGACCTGTTGTCCGCGTGGCAGGCCGGCCGCGAAGCTTCCGCGCAGGAAGAGCGCGTGCTGTGGGGCATCGGCATCGTGCTGCTGACCAGCATCGGCCTGGTAGCGCTGCGCACCATGGTGCAGCACCAGATCCTGGCCATCAACCTTCCGCTGCGACTGCGCTGGGACTTCCACCGCCTCATGCTCAGGCAGAGCCTGTCCTTCTTTTCCGATGAGTTCGCCGGGCGCGTCACCACCAAGGTCATGCAGACCGCGCTGGCCGTGCGCGAGGTCCTGTTCACCTTCACCGAGATCGTGCTCGCCATCGGCGTGTACTTCATCACCATCATTGCGCTGGCGGGCGGCTTCGATGCCCGGCTGATGCTGCCCTTCATCGCCTGGATCGTGCTGTTCGGGCTGGCCATGCTGTACTTCGTGCCGCGCCTGGGCAAGGTCGGGCAGGAGCAGGCCCACGCGCGCTCGTCGATGACCGGGCGCGTCACCGACGCCTACTCCAACATCACCACCGTCAAGCTGTTTTCTCACACCCGGCGCGAGGCGCATTTCGCCCGCGCGGCGATGGAGGATTTCAAGGAAACCGGGTTCCGACAGATGCGCCTCGTCAGCCAGTTCGAGATCGTCAACCAGGCCCTGGTGGTGGGATTGATCCTGGGGGCGGGCGGCTATGCGCTGTGGCTGTGGCACCGGGCCGAGATCGGCACCGGCGCGGTGGCCGCGGTCACCGCCATGGCGCTGCGCATCAACGGCATGTCGCACTGGATCATGTGGCAGATGGCTTCGTTGTTCGAGAACATCGGCACGGTGCAGGACGGTATTGCCACGCTGACGCACGTGGCCAAGGTGCAGGACGCGCCCGGCGCGTCCGCGCTGCAGATCCGGCGCGGCGAAGTGGAATTCGACCAGGTCCGCTTCAACTACAACGGCGAACGCCAGGTGCTCGACGGCCTAACCCTGACCGTGCGTCCGGGCGAGAAGATCGGGCTGGTGGGCCGCTCCGGCGCGGGCAAGTCCACGCTGATCAACCTGCTGCTGCGCTTCTACGACGTGGACAGCGGCCGCATCCGCATCGACGGGCAGGACATCGCCAGGGTGACGCAGGACAGCCTGCGCGGCGCCATCGGCATGGTCACGCAGGATACCTCGCTGCTGCATCGCTCGATCCGCGACAACATCGCCTACGGCCGCCCCAACGCCACCGATGCGGAGATCCGCCACGCCGCCGTGCACGCCCAGGCCGATGACTTCATCCGCCAGTTGAGCGACCAGCACGGCCACACCGGCTACGACACCCTGGTCGGCGAACGCGGCGTCAAGCTCTCGGGTGGCCAGCGCCAGCGCATCGCGATCGCCCGCGTGATGCTCAAGAACGCGCCCATCCTGCTGCTGGACGAAGCCACCAGCGCGCTGGATTCCGAAGTCGAGGCCGGCATCCAGGAAAGCCTCGACGAAATGATGGAGGGCAAGGCCGTGATCGCGATCGCCCACCGTCTCTCCACCATCGCCGCCATGGACCGCCTCATCGTGATGGACCAGGGGCGCATCATCGAGCAGGGGACACACGCCGAATTGCTGGCGAAGAACGGCACCTATACGCGGCTGTGGCGGCACCAGAGCGGCGGTTTCCTTGGCGAAGAACAAGATGAGGTATCGGACTCGATGCAGTAAAACATCTGTCGATTCCCTTATGGTCAGGCCCCGCAGCCCAAGTGTTGCTGGCATGCTGGATCCACGGCCGCTCCAGCGGCTCGTCGAGGCGGCGAGTATGCCCGTACGGCCCTTCGATACTGAACCTGCGTGCGATGTCGAACAACGGGCCCGCCCCGATCAGGCGCAGCCGATCATCGCCTTTACCTCAAGGTATTCCTCGAGGCCAAATACCCCCATCTCGCGCCCGTTCCCGGATTGCTTGTAGCCGCCCATCGGCGCCGCCACGTTGCCGCCGGCGCCGTTGATGAAGATGCGGCCGGCGCGCAGGCGCTCGCCGAGCGCGCGAGCCTTCTCCGGGGTGGACGCAAACACATAACCCCCCAGTCCATACTTCGTAGCATTCGCAATCTCAACGGCTTCGTCCACGGTGCGATAGGTGATGACCGCCAGCACCGGCCCGAAGATCTCCTCCTGCGCAATGGTCATGTCCGGATGCACGTCCGCGAACACGGTGGGCCTGACGTAGTACCCCCGTTCCAGGCCCGCCGGCCGGCCCGGACCACCGCAGATCAGCCGAGCGCCCTCCTCGATGCCTTTGCGGATATAACCCTGGATGCGCTCGAACTGCGCCTTGTTTACCACTGGGCCCAGATCAGTGGCGGGATCCTTCGGGTCGCCGACCACCAGCTTCTGCGCCTGCGCCGCCATCAGTTGCAGCACCCGCTCTGCATGGCTTTCGTGGACTAGCACACGCGTCGGCGCATGGCATGACTGACCGGAGTTGGCGTAGCCACGCGTAATGCTAAAGCGCGCCGCAGCCTCAAGGTCAGCGTCTGGCAGGATGATATGGGCCGACTTTCCGCCCAGCTCCTGACAAACGCGCTTGACCGTAGTGGCCGCCGCCTGCGCCATCAGGATGCCAGCCCGCGTCGATCCGGTGAACGACACCATATCGACGTCAGGATGAGCCGAGATCGCGTTACCAACGTCGGCGCCGCTGCCGTTCACCAAGTTGAAGACACCCCGCGGCACACCGGCCTCGTGCAGCACCTCCGTGATCAAGATGGCGCTGACCGCCGTGTATTCGCTGGGCTTCGCCACTACCGTGCACCCGGCTGCCAGCGCAGACGATAGCTTGGTGCAGATCGTCTGAATCGGCCAGTTCCACGGCGAGATGAGGCCGCATACGCCGATCGGCTCGCGACGGATCACGTTGGCGCCCAACATCCGTTCGAATTCATAAGATTCCAGCACCGCAGCGCCTTGCCGGAACTGTTCCACCGATGCACGGACGTGGCTCACCGCCCGGATTGGAGTGCCCATCTCCTCCGCAGCGACTTCCATCAGTTCGGCTTCGCGCGTCTGCATGACCTCGGCGATGCGCTTCAACAACGCAATGCGCTCCGCCCTGGTCGTGGCTGCGAACGCTGGAAAAGCCTTGCGCGCGGCTTGCACGGCGCGATCGACATCCTGCTCGTCGCCGAGGCTGATGCCCGCGAAGGCTTGCTCCGTGGCGGGATTTACCAGCTCGAACGTCCAGTGCGAGCGAATCGGATCGACCCATTCGCCGTCGATATAGAACTTGGTGTATTGGTTCATGTCATGGTCCGTTTCGCGCTATAGATACTCGATACCAGCTTTCCGATCATGCAACTGTGGAACCGTGATCGGTCAGAATCAGGTCGGCAGCCTTCTCGCCGATCATCAGGCAGGTCGCGTTGATGTTGCCGGACGTGATTCGCGGCATGATTGACGCATCGGCCACGCGCAGTCCCTCGACTCCCCGAACTCGCAGCGCGGCGTCGACCACTGACGCGTCGTCACTACCCATCCGGCAGGTGCCGCAGGGGTGGTAAATCGTGTTCGCCTTGTTGCGCACGTAATCGAGAATCTCATCATCCTTGACGACGCCGGGACCTGGCTGATATTCCTCCGCGATCACGTTATCCATCGGCGCGGTGCGCAACACCTCTCGTACCGTGCGCACGGCATCGACGAAGAACTGCTTGTCGTCTTCTGTGGCAAGATGGTTCGGCCGAATGGCAGGCGGGCTCGTCGGGTGAGCGTCCTGCAACTCGACCACACCGCGGCTGCTGGGCCAGGACTGTGTCACGGACACGGTGAACGCCGAGAAATCGTGCGGCTGCTGCCCGATACCAGGCACGCTGAACGGCATCAGGAAGGCCTGGGCATCCACGTAGGGCAGCCCGACCCTTGATCTGAAGAACATGCCAGCCTGCGCGGAAGCGAAGGCCAGTGGACCAGCGCGCTGCAGCAGAAACCTCGCTCCCATCCGCGCACGGCGCCACGGGCTGCGCAGGTCGTCGTTAACGGTGATGGGTTCCCGTGTCTTGCAGATAATCCTCACTGCCAGGTGGTCCTGCAGGTTCCTGCCGACCTCCTCACGTGCCGCGACCAGGCCAACGCCCATTTCCTCCAGGTGCGCTGGCGGGCCGATCCCGGACAGCATGAGCAGCTTGGGTGTGTTGATGGCGCCCGCGCACAAGATCACCTCCCGTTGCGCCCTCGCCCGCCTCGGCATGCCGCTGGCACTGCGGAAGTCGACACCGGTGACCTTGCCGTTGTCAAACACAATGCGTTCCACATGTGCGCCGACTTCGATGCGGACGTTACGGCGGCGCCTGGCGGGACGCAGCGCACCAATCGCTGAATTGGACCGAAAGCCCCGCCGCACGGTGTGGTCGTACAGCCCGATTCCGTCCTGCATTGGCCCATTGAAGTCGTCATTCCGTTCCAGCCCGAAATTCACGCCGGCGGCGATGAAGTAGTCGCACAGCACCGAATGGCCCCGCGGCCGCGACACGGCCACCGGCCCTCCCTTGCCATGCAGCTCCGTGTCGCCCAAGTAATGGTCCTCAGACCGTTTGAAGTAAGGCAGCACGTCCGGCCAGCCCCACCCTTCGCAGCCGGACTCGCGCCACTGTTCGAAATCTTGAGGCTGACCGCGCACATGGACCATTCCGTTAATGGCGCCGCAGCCACCGATTACCTTGCCCCGCGCCATGTAAAGGCGACGGTCGAACAGCTGCGGGACAGGTTCCGTGTGGTACGTCCAGTTGACCGCCTCGTTCGTGATCGTCTTGCCGACGCCTAGCGGGATATGGATCCACGGGTTACGGTCCCAGCCACCAGCTTCCAGTACCAGTACCGTGAACCGACCGTTCTCGCTCAGGCGGCCTGCGAGAATGGAACCTGCACTACCCGCGCCGACGACGATGAAGTCGTACTCCAGAGAGTTCGTCATGGCGACCGCTCAGGAGTTGCTGATCTTTACGCTCTTGCCCACCTCTTTCCACTTGGGCAACTCGGTTTCGATCAGGTTCCGGAAATCGCGGGGCGATCCCATCGCGGGCCGCATGCTCAGGACCTTGAGCTTCTGCACAGTCTCGGGCATCTGCGCGATCCTCGTGAGCGCGTCGTTCAGCTTGCCGACAATGGGTGCCGGCATGCCTGCGGGGCCGACGAGGCCGTAAAAGAGATAGGTGCCCAGCCCCTTGACCTCTGCCACGTCGCCCTCCTCCAGTGTTGGCACGTTTGGCAATTCCGCCAAGCGCTGGGGCCCAGTCACCGCGACCGCCCGAATCCTCCCGTCCTTGACGAACGGCGTGGCGAATGTGGTGATCGCCATCGCGAAGTCCAGAGTACCCCCAGTCAGTTCCCTCGTAACTTCCGCGTCGCTCTTGAATGGAACGTGCACCATGTCAATCTTCGTCAGAAGCCTGAACTGCTCTGTAAGCAAGTGATTGGACGACCCGATTCCCGCCGACCCGTAGTTCAGCTTTCCGGGATGTGCCTTGGCGTAGTCCATCAGCTCGCGCACCGAGTGCACGGGCAAGCTGCTCTTGACCACGTACAAGGCCTCGACTTCTGCCACGCGCGAGATAAAGGTAAGCTGCTTGAGCGGGTTGTAAGGCAGGTCCGTTCGAACGCCAGGCCCACGCACGAGACTGCTGGCGCTGGTCATCCAGAGCGTGTAACCATCGGGGGCCGCTCGGGTCACCGGCATTGCTGCGAGCAACTCCGAAGCGCCAGGCTTGTTCTCCACAATGACAGACATATTGAGGACTTCCTGAAGCTTGGCGGCGTACAGGCGCGCTACACTGTCGACGCCTCCACCAGCAGCGAAGCCAACGAGGATCCGAATCGGGCGCGAGGGGTAATCCTGCGCGCTCGCCCCCAGGGCGAGCGCGCAGAGGCCAAAGAACGCAAGGGTCCGAAAGATGGTTCCAGCACGCATAAATGTCTCCTCAGGTATTTTTATTCAAAGGAATGCGAGAGCGGCCTAGTGGCCAAGCGGAACACAGCGTCACCGGCCAAGACGGGCGCCGGTCTGGCGTCCCGACGGTTCGGCATGTTCAGAATGAAGAAACAAGCGACGAAGCCTTACCGTTCGCTTTGCTTCGTATCCGAGGAGAGAATCTTGTCGCTCCAGTCCTTCAGAGCCTAGCTATAGGTGGTAAGCGCCTTTTCCTTGAGGGCGACCGAATCTGGTTTGTCGATGCAGCTGATGATCCAAACCACGATGCGGCTCCTCTCGATGAAATCGTTGTGGAATGCGAGAGGATCTTAGGTGCCGGTCCGCCTTGGAGGCGCGGCGCGAAATTGAATCTCCTTCAAGCCCAGCTTGTAAATCGGATGGACCTTTCCATCGCACCGCGACTATCCTCTTCCACACTAGGCAAGAAGATGCACCCACAATTCAACACCAAGTGGCGATCGTGGCGTGGGTCAAACTCCGACATCGACAAAACAAACGCGATGCCGCTGCATGCGCTAGAGCCAGTCCCTAGCCTCGCTGGCCTGTTGACATGCCAGTGCTAGAAGCCTGGTGGTCGCGGCTACCTCGCCGGAATGCCCTATCCCGTACCATGAAAGCCTCCAACATGTACGGGATCAGCACTAGCGCATCCACCGCCTCGCCATAGGTTTTTGCATGCAGC
>NZ_JFJW01000014.1:0-945 GCF_000611125.1 Cupriavidus sp. SK-4 | reverse complement strand
CCCCCGATTGAAGAACAGCGGCTGGTATGGCCGCAGCACCAGATCCCGATTGACGATAACGCGGACCGGCAACCCCGGCCGCTCCGTCAACGTAGGCTGTATGTTGAGATTGCGCCGGGTCATTTCCTGCCCGACCTGGTTCACGCTGTCCTGCAGGCTGCCGCGCCCTGCGACAATGACACGATCGCCGTTCTGGCGGTTCCCCGGCGCTGCCAGCTCGGCGCCGACATCCAGCAGGGTTGTCAGCGCCGCACCGGCAAAGATCCGATCCCAATGCCAGTCGACGCCATCCTCCAGACCGGCATAGCCGGCCGGATCAGTGCCGGCTAGGTTGTCCAGCGTCAGCGAAGACGTGTCCGGCAGGATGATGCGGTTCCACACCACCTGAACCCGGCGCTGTCCATAGCTCACCTGGCTGTTGTAGCGGCCAAGCATGCGTGAACCCTGAGGAATCAGCAGATGACGACCTGTCGCGGTGTCGTATACCGGTTCCGTCACGGTTGCGATGATGTCGCCGGGCAAATCCGATTTGATGCCCGTCACCAGCGCGCCGGCAATGACCGTTCCAGCCATCAGCTGATACGGTGAGGCCGGCATCTGTAGCCTCCTGGCACTTCGGGTTTCCGTCGCGCCGGATTTCAGGAAGGCCTCCTTCTGGTCTTGCTGGCTCCGCACGACGGTCGGGTCGGCGGGCTGTGCCGCGCTGGAGGACGGCACAGCGACCAGCGGATCGAAGCCGGCCAAGCCGGACGCCGAGCCGTTCGCGGCCAACTGCGCTGGCGCGGCGGCACTGTGCTGGTTACCCGACTGGAAGAACACCGACGAAGCCACCGCTGCTTCCGCCTCCTTGCTCAGCGCGTCGCGCTCGGCCGCCGCCGGGTCTTGGCCGGGAGCGGAGTAGCTGGCAACCGCTGGCTGCTGCGATTTGACGATGGCGGGCCCCAG
>NZ_JFJW01000013.1:33261-51780 GCF_000611125.1 Cupriavidus sp. SK-4 | reverse complement strand
CTGTCCGGCCTGGCCGCCCCCGCCGGTGCCTCCGCCCCCCGCGCGCCGGTGGCAGCGCCGGCGCCGCGGCCGTTGCAGGTTGCCGTGCCGCCCGCGCCAGCCCAGGCAAGACAAAGCGCAGGCGTGGAAGTCATCCGCGCGGGCAAGCGCGAGATCGAATAAGAACGTGGGCGCCGACTTTATGCAAATTCAGAAGAAACCAGCCCATTCGGCGGCCCTGCGCCGCAGGCTGATGCAGCTCGCGCTGGCCGCGATGCTCGCCACTACCGCGTGGTGCGCACTGGCGCCGCGCGCACAGGCGCAGGAAGCCGTGAACGCGCGCCAGTTGCGCCTGCTGGCCGGCGCGCAGAAGGAGATCCGCAGCGCGCAGCCGGTGGAGCGCGTGGCGGTGGGCAACCCGGCGGTGGCCGATGCGCTGGTGCTGCGCACGCGCGGTGCCCCCAGCGTGCTGCTGGTGGCCAAGCAACCCGGTGTGACCGACGTGATGGTGTGGACGCGCGGCGGCGCCGAGCCGCTGACCTACAACGTGCAGGTCGATGCCATCGCGCCCGATGCCGATGGCGCGAAGCTTGGCTATTCCGCGGCAGGTGCCTCCATCACCGGCCAGTCGCCCGATGCCTATGCCGCGGCGCGCGCGCAGGCCGCGGCGCGCGCAGCCACCAACGGCAAGACCGATGGCAAGCCCGGCCTGGTGGTGGACCGCTCGACCGTGCCGCTCTCCGGCACCGTGCAGGTCGACGTCAAGGTGGTGGAGATCAGCAAGACCGTGCTCAAGGAAGTCGGCATCAACTTCTTCCGCAACAACTCCGGCTTTGCCTTCGGCACGTTCTCGCCATCGACGCTGAACAAGTTCACCTTTACGCCCGGCAGCGGCGGCGCGCCGGGCAGTTTCAGTGCCGACATCGCGTCGCCGATGAGCAATGCCTTCAACCTGGTGGCCGCGTCGCTGACCCACGGCATCTTCGCCAATATCAGCCTTCTGGAGGCCAACGGCCTGGCGCGCGTGCTGGCCGAGCCCAGCCTGGTGGCGCTGTCCGGCCAGAGCGCCAGCTTCCTGGCCGGCGGCGAGATCCCGATCCCGGTGCCGCAGGCGCTGGGCACCACTACGATCCAGTTCAAGCCGTTCGGTATCGGGCTGACGGTGTCGCCCACGGTGCTGTCGGCCGACCGCATCGCGCTGAAGGTGGCACCGGAGGCAAGCGACCTCGACCCCTCGCGCGGCATCTCGATCAATGGCGCGGTGGTGCCCGCCATCGTCACGCGGCGCGCCGACACCACGGTGGAACTGGGTGACGGCGAGAGCTTCGTGATCGGCGGGCTGGTCAGCCGCAACACCGTCAGCAACGTCAGCAAGGTGCCGGTGCTGGGCGACCTGCCGGTGATCGGCGCCTTCTTCAAGAACCTGAATTTCCACCAGGAAGACCGTGAGCTGATGATCGTGGTCACGCCGCGCCTGGTGAAGCCGCTGGCCAAGGGTGCGCCGGCGGCGCAAGCCGTTGGTGCCGACGGCCGCACCAACGGCAACCCCAATGTATGGGGCTGGTATGTGCTGGGCGAATTCGCGGACCCGACTTTGCCGGGTTTCTCAAAATAGCCGCCGGCCGTGCCGGCAGGCATGGCCAACGGCTTGAGGCAGAGAGATGGACTATTTTCTGTTGCATGCAACACAGGGCGAAGTGAAGGACTGGCTGGGCAAGGTCCTGGGCGGGCTGGGCACGCTGGTGGCAGAAGGCGGCGCCCAGGAAGCCTTTCTCGAGCGCGCGGCCCAGCTGCGCCCGGGGCTGGTGTTCCTGCATTTCTCGACGGAGCTGGCCGGCGCGTCGGCGCGGCTGGGCGAGCAGGTGCTGCGGCTCTTCCCAGGCCTGCCGCTGGTCGCGGTGGGCCACGCCGACGAGCCCGGCATCATGCTCGCGGCGCTGCGCGTGGGTGTGAAGGACTTTATCGACCTGCGCGACGCGCCTGCCGATGCCGAGGCCGTGGTCAAGCGCCTGGCCGTGCCGGGCGAGCAGGTGCGCCCGGCCGAGTCGGCGCGCGAGGGCAAGATCGTGGCGCTGCTGGGCGCACGCCCCGGCGTGGGCGTGACCAGCCTGGCCGTGAACCTGGCCGCGGCGGCACGCCGCCACCTGCCGCTGAACGAAAAGACCGACGCGCGCGCCGAAGTGCTGCTGCTGGACCTGGGCCTGCCGGCGCGCGACGGCGCGCTGTACCTGAACCTGGGCCCGGGCTTCCACTTTGTCGAGGCGGTGCGCAACCTGCGCCGCTTCGACCAGGTCTTCGTGCAGACCGCGCTGACGCGCCACGGCAACGGCGTGTGTGTGCTGCCCCTGCCCGCGGCGCTGGGCGAGCTGCGCGATATCTCCTACTCCGAAGCCATCAGCCTGCTGGAGCGGCTGCGCGCGTTCTTCGACATGCAGATCATCGACCTGGGCGGCTTCGGCAATGCCGAGTTCACCGCGCAGATCGTCAAGGCCGCCGACAGCGTGGTGCTGGTGGCCGACCAGAGCGTGGGCGCGATCGTCTCGGCGGCGGAGCTGGTGCATGAGCTGCGCGCGCGCGAGGTGGAGCGCGACGATCTGCACCTGCTGGTGTCGCGCTTCGATGCGCGCCTGGGCGTGGATGCCGCGCAGATCGCGCACCGCGTGGGCGTGCAGTCTGTGGGCACGCTGCCCGACAGCCGCGCGCCGCTGGTGCTGGCCATGAACCGCGGCGCGGTGCTGGCCGACGACGATCCGCACGACCCCTATGTGCGCGCCCTGGCCGACCTGCTGGCACGACTGGGCTATCGCGCGGCGCAGGCCAGGGAAACCAGCCTGCTGGCGCGGATGAAGGACAAACTGCCTGAGGCGCTGCGCGCGGTGCGCGTGGCACGCATTGGAAGCTGACATGACGCAAGCGATTGAATTTTCCGACAACACCCCCGCACCGTTCCCGGTCTCGCAGGAATTCCAGAACATCAAGGAAGCGGCGCACGAGCACCTGCTGACCCGCATCGAAGAGCTCGGCGCAGAGTTCGGCCGCTGGTCGCGCACCGCGATCCAGCGCTTTGTCGACCTGGAGCTGGAGAGCTTTACCCGGTTGCGCCGCATCCCCATCAACGAGGCCGAGCTACGCCAGATTGCCGAGGCACTGACCAAGGAGCTGGCCGGCTTCGGCCCGATCGAAGACCTGCTCAACGACCCCGCGGTGGAAGACATCCTGGTCAACGGCCACCTTGACGTCTACGTGTCGCGCCACGGCGTGCTGGAGCGCATCCCGGTGCGCTTTAACGACAGCGGCCACCTGCTGCGCATCGTGCGCCGCATCCTGGCGCCGATCGGCAGGCGGCTGGACGAGTCCAACCCGATGGTCGATGCGCGCCTGCCGGACGGCGGCCGCATCAACGTGGTGATCCCGCCGCTGGCGCTGGAGGGCCCGGTGGTGTCGATCCGCAAGTTCCGCAAGGACCCGATGACGCCTGCTGACCTGCAGGCGCTGGGCACCATGAGCCCCGAGATCTGCGACCTGCTGCAGGCCGCGGTGCAGGCGCGCTGCAATATCCTGGTGAGCGGCGGCACCAGCTCGGGCAAGACTTCGCTGCTCAACGCGCTGGCCACCTTCGTGCCGACCACCGAGCGCGTCATCACCATCGAGGACACCGCCGAGCTGGCGCTGAACCATCCGCACGTGGTGCGGCTGGAAAGCCGTCCGGGCGGCTTCGAGGGCACCGGCGTGGTGTCGATCCGCGACCTGCTGCGCAACAGCCTGCGCATGCGCCCGGACCGCATCATCGTGGGTGAAGTGCGCGGCGGCGAGGTGCTGGAAATGCTTCAGGCGATGAGCACAGGCCACGACGGCTCGATGGGCACCATCCACGCCAGCAGCCCGCGCGAATGCCTGTACCGGCTGGAGATGCTGGCCGGTTTTGCCGGCTTCCAGGGCAGCGAGGCGAGCCTGCGCCGGCAGATCGCCAACGCCATCGACTTCATCGTGCAGATCGCGCGGCTTTCCAACGGCAAGCGCCGCATCGTCTCGATCACCGAGATCACCGGGCTGGGCGACAACATCATCTCCACCCAGGAGCTGTACCGCCACGAGCCCTACATGAACCCGGACGGCACCGAGACCGACCGCTGGCTCTCGCTCGGCCTGCTGCCGCACTCGCCCAAGCTGGCGCGCATGCGCGGACCGGGCTTCATGCTGGACGACCGCTTCGATGTCTAGCGCCACGCTGCTGCTCGCCGCCATGGCCCTGGTCATCACCGGCCTGGGCCTGCTGCTGCTGGCCAGCGCGCAGGCGCGTGCGCGCCGCGAGCAGCAGCAGGCGTTCCTGCAGGCGCAGACCGAGCAGGTGCGCCTGCGCTATGCGCAGGCGCCGGATCCGGCGCTGCAACTGCCCGCGCGCGACCTGCGCCGCCGCTGGGACGACTTCCTGCGGCGTGCCGACCTGGCGCCGACGCGCCGCACCGCCATCGTCTGGATCACGCCGG
Organism: Cupriavidus sp. SK-4; assembly: GCF_000611125.1. Taxonomy (NCBI): domain Bacteria; kingdom Pseudomonadati; phylum Pseudomonadota; class Betaproteobacteria; order Burkholderiales; family Burkholderiaceae; genus Cupriavidus; species Cupriavidus sp. SK-4. The sequence goes on along the minus strand of NZ_JFJW01000013.1, from coordinate 47,314 downwards.
TGGTGCTGTGCACGCTGGCCGGCGCCGTGGCGGGGCAATGGCTGGGCGCGGTGTCGGCCCTCATCGTGGCGCTGGCAGTGGCGGCGTTCGCGGCATGGAACCGCGTGCGCCGCCTGCACAAGAAGCTGCTGTCGCAACTGCCCGGATTCCTGGACGGTGTGGTGCGGCTGATGACGATCGGCAGCAGCGTGCCGGCCGCGTTCCAGAACTCCATCGCCAATACCGAGGCGCCGCTGCGCCAATGCCTGGTGCAGGCCATACACCTGCAACGCGCTGGCAAGGAGCTGGACCAGGCGGTGCTGCAGGTCGGGCGCGTGTACAAGGTCGAGGAACTGGTGCTGGTGGCTTCGGTGCTGCGCCTGTCGGTGCGCTACGGCGGCCGCGCCGATGTGGTGATGGAGCGCACCGCTGCCTTCATGCGCGACCGCGAACAGGCCCAGCGCGAGCTGATGGCGCTGTCGGCCGAGACCCGGCTGTCAGCGTGGATCCTGGGGCTGCTGCCGTTGGTGGTGGCCGGCGGCCTGTTCATGCTGAACGCGGGCTACATCATGATGATGTGGAAGGATCCCACCGGCAAATCGATGCTGCTGTCGGCCCTGGCGCTGGAAGTTGCCGGGGCCTTCATGCTGTACCGGCTGGCCAAGTCGATCTGAGCGGCATGCCAGCACGCAGACAAGAGCCAACATGGACCGTCTGACACTGATTTCGCTCAGCCTGCTGGTCGCCGCTTGCGGCGTGGGCGTACTGACGCTGCCGCTGTTGCGCGACTGGCGCCAGCGCCGGCTGGCGGCGCGCACCATCGACGGCGCGCTGGCACGGCAGCGCGCGGCAGAAGCCGCCCAGGCCACGCACGCCACGGCTCCCGCCGCGCCGCAGGGCAGGGGCGGGGCGGCTACGGCGATCGGGGCGCAACTGGGCGCGCGCGTGGGCGAGCACATCAACGCCCACTGGCTGGATTCGCGCCTCGGGCGCGCGGTGGTGACGCCGGAAGACCAGCAGTTGCTGGAGCAATGCGGATGGTACGGGCCGCAGTCGCGCATGCTGTTCGGCGTGCTGCGGCTGGGGTTGCCGTTGGCCCTGGCGCTGGCTGCCATGCTCTGGCACGTGGGCGCGGGTGCCTTCGCCATCGTCGCGTGGGGCTTCGGCACGTTTGCGCTGGCCTACCTGGCCCCCAAGTGGCACCTGCGCCGCCGTGCCGCGGCGCGCCTGCGCATGGTCGATGACGAACTGCCGGTGCTGATCGACATGCTGCGCCTGCTGCAGGGCGTGGGCCTGTCGATCGACCAGAGCCTGCAGGTGATCGTGGCCGAGTTCGGCAGCATGCTGCGCGTGCTGGGGCCGGAGCTGGCACGCGCCAACCAGCAGTTTGCCTCGGGACGCTCGCGCGAACAGACGCTCTTGCGCATCGGCCGGCTGTTCGACAGTGAAGACCTGAAGAGCCTGATCACGCTGCTGACGCAGGTGGACAAGCACGGCGGCGCGGTGCAGGAGCCGCTGCGCCTGTTCGGCCTGCGCATGCAGGAGGCGCGCAAATCGCGCATGAAGGACGAGATCGGCCGGCTCACGGTCAAGATGACCGCGGTGATGGTGGTGAGCCTGCTGCCGGTGCTGCTGATCCTGACCGCGGGCCCCGGCTTTCTCGGGGTGATCCGCATGCTGGCACATATGGGAGGGACGCGATGACGCGCTCAGTCGGTCCGGCACTGGGCCGGATCTCGAAAACGGCGGCGTGCCTGCTGCTGGCGGCGCTGTCCGGTTGCGCCGCCAACACCAACGGGGCCGCGGCCATGCATGAGCAGGCCGAGGCCCAGGTGGAACTGGCCAAGCTGCGCGACAAGACCGCGCGCGCCGAATACAGCGAGCAGGCGGTCTACCTGGGCCTGATCCGCAAGATGCAGCAGGACGGGCTTTACTTCGCCTCGCTGGCGCATATCGAGGTCTACGTGAAGCGCTTCGGCGCCGGCCCGGAGATCCAGGCGATGCGCGCCGATGCGCTGCGCGAGACCGGGCAGGACAAGGCTGCCACCGATGCTTACCAGCAACTTGCAGCGACGTCGCAGGGCGAGCAGGCCGCGCATGCGCACCACGGGCTCGGCCTGCTGGCGGGGCGCCAGGATGACTTTGCGCGCGCCGTCACCGAGCTGCGCCAGGCCGCCGCGCTCGACCCTGTCAATCCGCGCATCTCCAGCGACCTGGGCTATGCGCTGATGCGTGCCGGCGCGCTGCAGGACGCGCGCGTGCCGGTGATGCAGGCGCTGGAACTGGACGCGCGCAATCCGCGTGTGATCAGCAACGCCGTGGTGTGGCTGATCGCCGACGGCAAGCGCGCGCAGGCCAACGCCATGATGCAGAAGGCCGCACTGCCCGAAGCCACGCGCAGCGCCATCCGCAAGGAAGCCGACCGCATCGCCCGCGCCACCGCGGCGCGCGACCGCGCTGCGGCCCGTCCTGCGCCGGCAGTGCGGGCGCCATCGAAACCCGCCACGACGGCACCGGCCACCTCGGTGGCGGCCGTGGCCGCAACCGCAGGGGCTACCCCATGACCGCGATGTTCCGCATTGCCATCCCCGCGCTCTGCCTGCTGATGCTGGCGCCCGCCGCGCAGGCGCAGGCCGACCGTGCCACGACCGAGGCCGCCACCGGCATGCCGGCAGGCAGCCCGGCGCAACGCGAGATCGGCGCCGACACGCGCGCCATCCTCGCCATCCAGCGCGAAGGCACGCAGGCCGGTCCCATGCTGCCGATGCACGGCGAGCAGGCGGCGCTGGGCTACGAGCGCTACATGAACAGCTTCCGCTTCGCGCTGCCGGAGTTCTATACGGGGCAGGCCAACGCCAGCACCGCGCGCGCCGGCTCTGCTGGCCAGATGCTGGGCGGCAAATGAGCTTGCGCCAGCCGCGGCTGCGCCGGGCATCCACTTCGGCACGCGGCGCCATCAGTGTGATGGCGGCGCTGCTGATCGCCACCGTGGCGATCGCCGCGCTGGTGTCGATCGACGTGGGGCATGTGTTCATGCGCCAGCGGCAGTTGCAGAACATGGTGGACCTGGCGGCGATGTCGGCGGCGCAGCAGCTCAAGCGGGCGGATAGTCCGGCGAATCTCAACGCCGCTGTGCTGGGTACGGCCAGAAATATCGGTGCGAAGAACGGGTATCCGTCGGGCATTGCAATGGGTTGCGGCGATGCCACCGGTGGCGGCGCGGATGCCATGACTGCCTGTCTTGGCGTGTGGGATCCGGCGAGCGGCGATCCGAAGCATTTCAGCGCTACGTATGAAGCAACCAAAATCGCGCCAAATGCCGTGCGCGTGCAGGCCACGCAGACCGTGCCGATCCTGTTCGTGATCGACGGCGGCGGCGGCCGGCAGCTGTTTGCTGAAGCGATTGCCAGCGGCAGTCCGCCGGTGGTGGCGTTTTCGCTGGGTACTGGGTTGCTGGACGTCTCCACCGCCAACAGCATGCTGAGTGTGTTGCTGGGCAATACGGTGAGCTTGTCGTTGGTGGACTGGCAGGGACTGGTCAATACCACCGTGACGCTGGACCAGTTGCGGCTCAAAGCGGGTGTCGGCACGGTGGACCACCTGTTGAACACTTCATTGAACCTGCGTGATTTCTACGTGCTGGTGCTTGGCGCCGCTGGCCGCGACGCGCTGCTGACGACGATGCTGGGCAGCCCGCCAACCGCGCTTGGGGTGAGCGGGGCGGCGGCTACGGTGTCACTGGCCAGGCTGCTTGATCTTGGTGTGATGGCGCCTGCGGCATCGTCGGCGGTGGAGGTGGGCCTGAACGTGGCGCAGTTGCTGCTCGCCTCCGCGCAGGTGGCGCGAGGGGATACGGCAGTTGCCCTGCCGCTGAACATACCCAATCTCCCGCTTGGCCTGGGGGGCATCAGCGCCAACCTGCGCGTANGGGGGGGGGGGGGGGGGGCGGGTCCGGCGCGACAGCTCTCCAGCAACCCGGACACCTGGCAGACGACCGCAAGCTCGTCCCAGGTAAAACTGACCCTGATGCTCCAGATCACCGCCAATATCCTGAAACCGGTACTGGACGCCAACTTGAACGTGCCGCTCTATCTCGATGTGGCCAACGCCACTGCCGACCTGACCAAGCTGCAATGCGCGGCAAGTCCTGGGGACCGCCGTGCCACGATGCACGTCAAGAGCGGTCTCGTCACGGCGTGCCTCACCGATGGCTGCACGGGTAGCGACGTGGTGCTCGGCCAGGCTAAGCTGGGGCTGTTCGATATTGCGGAGGTGATTGCCACGGACGTGCCACGCTATGGCAGCACGGCTGGCCAGGAGGTCACGCTGGCATCGGGCGGGCATGCGCAAGTTGGTACCGCCGATCCGTTTGGCGGGTTGTTCTCGCAAGTGCTGGCCCTGAAGGTGCGGACCAAGCTGCTGGGCATCCTTAGCGTACCCATTGATCTCGGCCCGCTACTCGCGCCGCTCGGGGCAGCGCTCGACGCATTGATCCCGCCGCTGCTCGCCAGTCTCGGCATCCAGCTAGGCACCGCCGACCTCTGGGTCCACAGCATCGACTGCAACAATGCCGAACTGGTGTACTGAGCCATGATCGCGCCAAACCGCCTGATGGCAGAAATCGAATGAAGACAGACCGCTGGGCCTACGAAAACCTTGAAGTCTACGTGTGGGAAGGCAAGTACGAGATTGCCGACCGCGTCACGCGTTTCCTGGCGCCGCTGGGAGTGGACGTGATCCGTGCCGGGGCGCTCGATGCCTTGCCCGCCGAGCCGCGCCTGAAGCCCTGCATCGCGGTGATCAGCGTGTCGGTGATCGGCGCGGCGCGCTTCTCGCTGGACTGGGAGGCCGCGCACGGCATGCCGGTGATCTGGGTGGCCGGCCCGGGCCGCGAGGCCGATCCCGGACGCTTTCCGCCGGAGTACGCGCATATCCTTGCCGATGACTTCACCGGCGCCGACCTGCGCAGCCAGATCGGCAAGCTGCTGCCGCAACTGCTGGCCACGGACGCGCCCGGCGAGCGCGAGGCCGATCTGGTGGCCGGTTCGCCGGCGATGCGCCAGCTGCTGCAGCATGTGGAAACCTTTGCCGACTTCGGCAGCAACGTGATGCTGTATGGCGAAACCGGTGCGGGCAAGGAACGCATCGCGCGCCTGTTTCATGAGCGCAACGGCACCTACGGAAAGGGGCCGTTCGTCGCGGTCAACTGCGGCGCGATCCCTGACGGCTTGTTCGAGTCGCAGTTCTTCGGCCATGCCAAGGGCGCGTTCACCGGCGCCTCATTCGCGCACCGCGGCTATTTCGAGCAGGCCAACGGCGGCACGCTGTTTCTCGATGAAATCGGCGACCTGCCGCTGTTCCAGCAGGTCAAGCTGCTGCGCGTGCTGGAAGAGAACGTGATCACCCGGCTGGGATCGACCCTGGCGGTCAAGCTGGATTTCCGGCTGGTGGCGGCGACCAACAAGGACCTGCGCGATGCGGTGCGGCAGGGGCGCTTCCGCGCCGACCTGTTCTTCCGCCTGGCGGTGATCGAGATGCGCATCCCCAGCCTGGAAGAGCGTGGCCAGGCCGACAAGGTGGCGCTGCTGCAGTCGTTCCTGCGCCATATGCTGGGGGGGTCCGGCTTCGACGCGCTGCCGCCGATGCCGGACTGGCTCAAGGGCGCGGTCGGCACCGCCTATTTCACCGGCAATGTGCGCGAACTGCGCAACCTGGCCGAGCGTGTGGGCATCACCGTGCAGCAGACCGGGCACTGGGACGAAGAGCGTATCCGGCCGCTGTTCCGCTCGCTGCATCCGGGTGCGTTCGATGGCGGCGAGCGCAACGACCTGCGTGCCGATACGGAAGAGCGCCGCCGCATCCTGGCCGCGCTCGATGCCAATGGCTGGCGGCGGCAGGACACGGCGGCAAGCCTGGGCATCAGCCGCAAGGTGCTGTGGGAAAAGATGCGCAAGTACCAGATCGCCGACAGCGAGGCCGAGCCGGTCTGAGCGCGCGCATCAGGACACGCCTCAGGGCAGGCGGATCTCCTTCACGTCGAAGTGCGATTCGCCGATCAGCTCCTTGTCGTATTCGCCGACCAGTTCCACCGTGGTCTGCGCATCCACCGGTTTCTGTGCCGGCCAGAGCTTGGCCTTGATCTTCACCTTCATCTGGCCGGTGCCGTCCGAGAACAGGTAGCGCTCGTCGCCGACACTGCTGACGATCTTGCCGCGCAGCACGGCCTGCTGGTCGTCCTTGCCATCTGCCTGCAGCGCCTTCACGGTCATCACCGGGACGGCCGACGGGCCGGTGTACTGGGCGCTGGCGCCGGCGGCGGCCAGTCCCAGCACAAGGGTCAGGGCAGTGGCGGACAGGATGCGTTTCATGTGCGTTCTCCGTAAATTTCAAATTTGGGGCGACTGCATGCATGATGCGCGCGCCCGCCTGAACCGTTGCTGAACGGGCAGGCAGGTCGCAACGCATTATGATGCGGGTTTCGCCTTTGCATCTATCGGATCCCGGATTGCGTTTCCTTCACACCGCCGACTGGCATCTCGGCCGGCTCTTCCATGCGCGCAGCCTGCTGGAAGACCAGGCCCATATCCTCGACCAGTTTGTTGAACTGGTCCGCACCGAACGCCCCAACGCCGTGCTGATCGCGGGCGACGTCTACGACCGCGCCGTGCCGCAGCCTGAAGCAGTGGCCTTGCTCGACGACGTGCTGGGCCGCATCGTTATCGACACCGGCGTGCCGGTGGTGATGATCGCCGGCAACCATGACAGCGCGCAGCGGCTGGAATTCGGCGCGCGGCTGATGCGGGCCCAGGGCCTGCACGTGGCCGGCCGCACGCTGGCCGAGGCGGCCTGCGTGACGCTGCACGACACCCACGGCGAGGTGCGTATCTACGCGCTGCCGTACGCGGAGCCGGCGTTGGTGCGCGATGCCATGGTTACCGACCTGCCATCGCATGAAGCCGCGCTGCGCGCGCAGCTCGATGCCATCCGCGCGGTGCATCCGCCGGGCGTGCGTGCCGTGGTGGTGGGCCACGCCTTCGTGGTGGGCGGCGCGGCAAGCGAATCGGAACGGCCGCTGTCGGTGGGCGGCAGCGGCGCGGTGGCCGCGGACCTGTTCGCCGGCTTTGACCTGGTGGCGCTGGGCCACCTGCACCGGCCCCAGACGCTGGGCGGCGGGCGCGTTCACTATGCGGGCTCGCTGCTGAAGTATTCGCTGTCAGAGTGCGCGCACGACAAGTCGGTGTCGCGCATCGAACTGGGCGCGGACGGGGCGGTCGCCATCACGCCGGTGCCGCTGCAGGCCCTGCGCGACGTGCGGGTGGTGGAAGGCGAACTGGCGCAAGTGCTGGCAGCGGGAGCCGACGATCCGCAACGCGATGACTACATCCACGCGCGCCTCACCGATACGGGCGCGCTGCTGGACCCGATGGCCAGGCTGCGGCAGGTCTATCCCAATGCGCTCGCGATCGAGCGGACTGTGCTGGCGCGCACCGGCACGGTTTCGGAGGCCGGGCGCAAGTTGCGGCAACTGGGTACCGGCGAACTCTTTGCCAACTTCTTCCGCGAAGTGGCGGATGCCGAGCTGGAACCGGACCAGCGTGCCGTGCTCGACCAGGTGCTGACCGGGATCGCCGCCGCGGACAGGGAGTCGGCATGAGACCGCTGCATTTGACGCTGCAGGCCTTCGGCCCCTTTGCCGCGACCGAGCAGGTCGATTTCACGCGGCTGGGCGAGCAGGCCTTTGTGCTGATCCACGGCCCGACCGGCGCGGGCAAGACCACGCTGCTCGACGCGATCTGCTTTGCGCTGTACGGCGATACCTCCGGCGGCGAGCGCAGTGCGCAGGCCATGCGCAGCGCCAACGCCGCGCCCGCGCTGCGCACCGAGGTGACGCTGGAGTTCAGCCTGGGCGCGCAGCGCTGGCGCGTGGTGCGCTCGCCCGTGCAGGAGCGGCCCAAGCAGCGCGGCGAGGGCTGGGTGACCGAGCCGGCCAAGGCGCAGCTGGACCTGCATGACGGCAACGACTGGGTCAGCAAGGCCAGCCAGCCCGCCAGGGTCAGCGATGCCGTGCGCGACTTGCTGGGCTTCGACAGCGCCCAGTTCCGCCAGGTGATCGTGCTGCCGCAGGGTCGCTTCCGTGAATTGCTGACCGCCAGTTCGCAGGCGCGCCAGGCCATTCTGGAGCGCCTGTTCCGCACCGAGCTGTACCGGCGCGTGGAAGAGCTGCTGAAGGCCGAGGCCGCCGGCATCCGCCGCGATGCCGAGCGCATCACCATCCAGCGCGACGAAGCGCTGCGCCAGGTTGGCGTGGAATCGGCGCAGGCGCTGGCAGAGGGAATCGAGGCATTGCAGGCCGAGTTGCAGGCGCTGCAAGGGCAGGAACAGGGCGCGCGCGCCACGCTGGCCGCAGCGCAGGCGGCGCTGGGTGCCGGCGAGCAGGTGGCGGCGCGGTTGCAGGAACGCCAGCAGGCGCAGGCCGCGCACGCGGCGCTGCTGGCGCGCCAGCCAGCCATGGAGGATGAGCGCGCGCGACTGCACGCCGCCCAGCGCGCCGCGCGTGTCCGGCCGGCACTGCAGGCATGGCAGGCCGCGCAGCGCGACCAGGCCGCCAGCGACGTTGCCTTGACGCGGGCCGGCGAGCAGGCGGCGCGCGCCGCGCAACGGGCCACGCAGGCGGCTGCCGCATTGCAGGCCGAAACAGCACGTGCTGAAGCGCGCCAGTCGGCGCAGCGGCGGGTTTCGCAGCTGGCAGACATGCTGCCGCGCGCGCAGCAGCTGGGTGCGCAGCTGGCCGCGCTGCAGGCGGCCGAAGGCAGGCAGGCGGCAGCCGCCACCGCGCGCGAACGCGCCGCCGCACAGCTTGCCACGCGGCAAGCCGATGCCGTTGCCGCGGAGTCCGCGCTGGCGCAAGGCCAGCTTGCCGCAGCGCAGGCACAGGCCACGGCGTTGCAGCTGGCCGCGTTGCAGGAACGCGCACGGCAGCTTGACCGTCATCAGCAAGCTGCGCGGGCGCTGGATGCCGCGAACGCACAGGCGGCCACTGCCGCCGCTGCCGAACAGCACGCCCTGCGCCAGCGCGAGCAGTGCCGCGCCGCGCTGGCCGAAGCGGAAGCTGCCTGGCGCGCCGGACAGGCCGCGCGGCTGGCTGCATCCCTGGCAGCGGGCGATGCCTGCCCGGTCTGCGGCAGCACCGCGCACCCGGCACCGGCGCAGCATGTGGCGGCGCCGCTGTCGGACCAGGCGCTGGAGCAGGCCCGCCAGGCCGTGCTCGAGGCCGAATCTCATGCGGTGCGCAGCACCGGCCAGCACCAGGCGGCACAAGCCGCCATTGCGCAGGCGCGCGAGCGGCTGGACGAACTGGCGCAGGCGCTGGGCGAGGTCGGCGACGAGTCCGCCCGCAAACTGAAGGCCGAGATCACGGCGCTGGAAGCGGCATTGGCCGAAGGCCGGCAAGCGGCGGCAAGCCTTGCGCAACGCGAAGCCGCCATCGTCAGTTGCCGCGCGGCGCTCGCTGCGGCGGAAGCCGCCAGCCGCGATGCTGCCGCTGCCGCCGAGGCCGCTGCCCAGGCGCTGGCCCACTGCCGTGGCGAATGGCAGGCCAACAGTGCGCAGGTCCCCGAGGACTCACGCGACCCCGTGGCGCTGGGCGGGGCCCTGCGCCAGGCGCAGGCCATGCTCGCCGCGCTGGAACAGGCGCTGGCCGCTGCGCAGGCGGCCGAGCGCCAGGCTGCGGCGGACGCAGCCGGGGCACAGGCCGGACTGGTTTCGGCACAGCAGGCACAGGAGCAGGCGGCTAACCGCCTGGCCGAGGCCGAAGCCGCGCTTGGGCAGGCGCTCGCGCAGCAAGGCTTTGCCGATGTGCAGGCCCACGCCGCCGCCTGTCTGGGCGACGATGCCATGCAAACGCTCGATGCCACGCTGCGTGCTTTCGATACCCAGTTGGCCACGGCCGCCGACCGGCACGAACGCGCCGAGGCCGCCGCGCAAACGCTGGACGCGCCGGACCTGGATGGCCTGCGCGCAGCGCGGGATGCGTCGGCAGCCGCGGTGGAAGCCCTGGTCCGGCAACAGGCCGAGCGCGGCCGTTCGCGCGACACGCTGCTGCAGTGCCAGCTGCGCCTGCAGCAGCTGGACGCGCAGGGGCGCGACATCGAGGCACGCTACGCGGTGCTGGGCCGGCTGGCCGAAGTCGCCAACGGCAACAACCCGCGCCGCATGACGTTCCAGCGCTTCGTGCTGGCCACGCTGCTCGATGAGGTGCTGGAAGCCGCGTCGGCGCGCTTGCTGGCGATGAGCCGCGGCCGCTATGTGCTGCAGCGCGTGCGCGAGCAGGCCGACCAGCGCAGTGCGGGCGGACTGGATATCGAAGTGTTCGACCACGATACCGGCGCGGCGCGGCCGGCCAATACGCTGTCAGGCGGCGAGGGCTTTCTCGCGTCGTTGTCGCTGGCGCTGGGGCTGGCCGATGTGGTGCAGTCGCGCGCGGGCGGCATCCAGCTCGATACGCTGTTTGTCGACGAAGGCTTTGGCACGCTCGATCCCGAGAGCCTGGACTTCGCCATCCGTACGCTGCTGGACCTGCAGCAGGCAGGGCGGCTGGTGGGGATCATTTCGCACGTCACCGAACTGCGTGAGCGCATCGACGTGCGGTTGGAGGTGCGCCCTGGGGTTGGCGGCAGCCGGGTACTGATGTCGGGCGTGGCGACACCCGCGTAGTGCGGCGAGGCTTCCCCGTCAGCCGACAAATACCTGGCGGCAACGAATCGCCATCACTTGCGCTTCAAACGCGCGGGCGGCTGCCCGCGCCAGGCGCGCACGGCGTGACAGCGGGGGCGGGCGGGATGGCATGTCGGCGCCTGCCGGGGCAGGCGCGGGGGCTTGCAGTCGATCCTTGCGGGGTTTCAGTCCCCACGCCTGCTGCGTGACATGCAGGATGCGCGCAAGCGCCGCTGCATGGGGCGTGGATGAAAACGGGACGTGGACGGTGGCCATGACGGGCTCCTCGTTCTTGTTTGTTGCCAGGGCAGCCCTGCTCAGCCGGGTGGTCCGGTGGCTGCTGTGCGGGTGTTGCCTTGCCTGATTCCAAAATAGCCCGCGCGGCCCCCGGGCCATATCGAGTGCGAGCCGATTGTGATGTCGGCCCCGTCCTACACACGGGGTGTGCCCGTCACCCACGCGCGCTTATCGCACAATCTGGTTTGGCCGACCGCCCCGGTCGGCTTGACCGTCGCCGACGCGCAGGTGTAACCTGTTCATTCTGCGAATTCAAGTTCGTATATCGAACAAATCGGTTAACGAACCACCGGTCCACACCACAAAGGCCACACGCAGACTGCTGGACTCGTTCAAATGGGTAGCGCCCCGCCGCCCGCCGCGACGAAACTCCTTCCGGCAGGATTACCGGAGACAGCCTTTCATGCGCCGCGTCTTGCGGCCCGCTCCGGTAGCCTGGCGGATCTTCCGACCTGGAACGCAAGTGATCAACAAGCTATACGACACGGTGGAAGCGGCGGTCGCCGGCATCCACGACGGCGCCACCATCCTGATTGGCGGCTTTGGCCTCGCAGGCATGCCTGCGGAACTGATCGACGCGCTGATCGAGCAGGGCGCGCGAGACCTCACCATCGTCAACAACAACGCCGGCAACGGCGACACTGGGCTGGCCGCGCTGCTCAAGACCAAGCGCGTGCGCAAGATCGTCTGCTCGTTCCCGCGCCAGGCGGATTCCTACGTCTTCGATTCGCTCTACCACGCGGGCGAGATCGAGCTGGAACTGGTGCCGCAGGGCAACCTGGCCGAGCGCATCCGCGCCGCCGGTGCCGGCATCGGCGGCTTCTTCACGCGCACCGCGTACGGCACGCCGCTGGCCGAAGGCAAGGAAACGCGCATCATCGACGGCCAGGGCTATGTGTTCGAGACCCCGATCCACGCCGACTTCGCGCTGATCAAGGCCGACACCGCCGACCGCTGGGGCAACCTTACCTATCGCAAGACCGCACGCAACTTCGGCCCGATCATGGCGATGGCCGCCAAATGCGCCATCGTGCAGGTCAGCCGCGTGGTTGAGCTGGGCGAGATGGACCCCGAACACATCGTGACGCCGGGCCTCTTCGTCAAGCGCGTCGTCAAGGTCGCCTGAGCGCGAACACAGGAGAAACAGCATGCAACGCCTGACCCGCGATCAGATGGCCGCCCGCGTGGCCAAAGACATTCCCGAAGGTGCCGTGGTCAACCTCGGCATCGGCCTGCCGACGCTGGTCGGCAACCACCTGCCCGCAGACAAGGAAATCCTGCTGCACAGCGAGAACGGCCTGCTCGGCATGGGCCCCGCGCCCGCGCCGGGTGAGGAAGACGGCGACCTGATCAACGCTGGCAAGCAGCCGGTGACGATCAAGCCGGGCGGTTCCTACTTCCACCACGCCGATTCGTTTGCGATGATGCGTGGCGGCCACCTCGACTTCTGCGTGCTGGGCGCGTTCCAGGTGTCGGAGAAGGGCGACCTGGCCAACTGGCACACCGGCGCGCCCGGCGCCATCCCCGCCGTGGGCGGCGCGATGGACCTGGCCATCGGCGCCAAGCAGGTGTTCGTGATGATGGAGCACCAGACCAAGCAGGGCGAGAGCAAGATCGTGCCGCAGTGCACCTATCCGCTGACCGGCATCGGCTGCGTGACCCGCATCTACACTGACCTTGCGACCATCGACGTGACCGCCGACGGGCTGGTCGCGCGCGACCTGGTCGACGGCCTGAGCTTTGAAGAGCTGCAGCGCCTGACCGGGGTGCCGCTCAAGCAAGCCGCATAACCAGCAGACCCGACACACACCAAGACGAGAGAGAGAGACACACCATGACCGAAGCCTTTATCTGCGACGCCATCCGCACCCCCATCGGCCGCTACGGCGGCAGCCTGTCCGCGGTGCGCCCGGACGACCTCGGCGCGGTGCCGCTGAAGGCGCTGATGGCCCGCAATCCGAACCTGGACTGGAAGGCCATCGATGATGTGATTTACGGCAACGCCAACCAGGCCGGCGAAGACAACCGCAACGTGGCGCGCATGTCGGCGCTGCTGGCTGGCCTGCCGCAAGAAGTGCCGGGTGCGACCCTCAACCGCCTGTGCGGCTCGGGCATGGACGCCACCGGCACCGCCGCGCGCGCCATCAAGGCCGGCGAAGCCACCCTGATGATCGCCGGCGGCGTGGAAAGCATGAGCCGCGCCCCGTTCGTAATGGGCAAGGCCACCAGCGCGTTCTCGCGCGATGCGCAGATTTTCGACACCACCATCGGCTGGCGCTTTATCAACCCGGCCATGCGCGCGGCCTACGGCGTGGACTCGATGCCCGAGACCGCCGAGAACGTCGCCACCGACTACAAGATCAGCCGCGAAGACCAGGACCTGATGGCCCTGCGCAGCCAGGAAAAGGCATCGCGCGCACAGGCCGACGGCACGCTGGCGCAGGAAATCACCCCGGTCACCATCGCCCAGAAGAAGGGCGACCCGATCGTGGTCGAGCGAGACGAGCACCCGCGCGCCACCAGCATGGAAGCGCTGGCCAAGCTGCGCGGCGTGGTCCGTCCTGATGGCACCGTGACCGCCGGCAATGCCTCGGGCGTGAACGACGGCGCCTGCGCGCTGCTGCTGGCCAGCGAAGCCGGTCTCAAGCAGCACGGCCTGACCCCGCGCGCCCGCATCGTCGGCATGGCCACCGCCGGCGTGGCGCCGCGCGTGATGGGCATCGGCCCGGCACCGGCGTCGCAGAAGCTGCTCAAGCAGCTCGGCATGACCATGGACCAGATCGACGTGATCGAGCTGAACGAAGCGTTCGCCGCGCAAGGCCTGGCCGTGCTGCGTGAACTGGGCGTGGCGGATGACGACAAGCGCGTCAACCCGAACGGCGGCGCGATCGCGCTGGGCCACCCGCTGGGCATGAGCGGCGCGCGCCTGGTCACCACCGCGATGTACCAGCTGCACCGCACCGGCGGGCGCTTCGCGCTGTGCACGATGTGCATTGGCGTGGGCCAGGGTATTGCGATGGTGATCGAGCGCGTTTGAGCGCGTTCGGGTGATCGCATGATCTCC
>NZ_JFJW01000013.1:29384-33166 GCF_000611125.1 Cupriavidus sp. SK-4 | reverse complement strand
CGCCCTCACCCCAACCCTCTCCCGCAAGCGGCAGAGGGAGCCAGTCCGCAGTAGTTTTGAAAGTGAGTCAAAGATGTCCCTTCCCGTAGCCACGCTCGTCACCGGCGGCAGTTCCGGTATCGGCCGAGCCATCTGTGAAATGCTGCTGGCCGATGGCGTGACCCAGGTGGTCAATGTCGACTATGCCGAACCGGCCTGGTCGCACCCGAACCTGACCTTCTTCCAGGCCGACCTGACCGATGCCGAGGCGACCCGCGCCGTGGCCGCACAGGTGACCTCGCGCTTCGCCGTCACGCGCCTGGTGAACAACGCCGGCGCCACGCGCCCCGGCACCGCCGACACTGCCACCGTTGCCGACCTGGACTACGTGACCGGCCTGCACCTGCAGGCCACGCTGCTGCTGACGCAGGCGTGCCTGCCCGCGATGCGTGCCGCCGATTTTGGCCGCATCGTCAACATGGCCTCGCGCGCCGCACTGGGCAAGGCCGAGCGCGTGGTGTACTCCGCCACCAAGGCGGGCCTGATCGGCATGACCCGCACGCTGGCGATGGAACTGGGCGGCGACGGCGTCACCGTCAACGCCGTGGCCCCGGGTCCGATCGCCACCGAGCTGTTCCGCAAGAGCAACCCCGAAGGCGCGGAACAGACCAAGCGCATCCTGGCCAGCATCACGGTCAAGCGCATGGGCACGCCGGAAGACGTTGCGCGTGCCGCGCTGTTCTTCCTGTCGCCAGACAACGGCTTCGTCACCGGCCAGGTGCTGTACGTGTGCGGCGGCACCACGCTGGGCGTTGCGCCGGTGTAAGCACCGCGCATCCCAGGCACCACGCATTCAAGCATTCAACAAGAAGAGACGTTAACCAAGCGTCACGCATGGCGGCCCGTGGCCGGGCCGCCCACCGGATGCGCGCATGTGCGCGCCATCCGTTCGGGAACGGCAATCACGCCATTCAGCACAACCTCCCGCGGTACCCAATCACCGCCGGAACGATATAGCACCGGAGCATTACCGATGAGACAAGATTCCCAGACCTCCACCACGCGCCGTCGCCTGCTTGCCGCTGGCGTGGCGCTGGCCACCACCATCGCCGGCTTTGCCGGCGCTGCCCACGCACAGGGCGGCTACCCGACCAAGCCGATCACCCTGATCGTGCCGTTCTCGGCCGGCGGCACCACCGACATCCTGGCCCGCATCGTCGGCCTGCAACTGGGCAAGGCGCTCGGCCAGCCGGTGGTGATCGACAACCGTCCGGGCGCGGGCGGCAACATCGGCGCCTCGCTTGCGGCCAAGGCGCCGGGCGACGGCTACACGCTGTTTATGGGCACCATCGGCACGCACGCGATCAACCAGTCGCTGTACTCCAAGCTGCCGTATGACCCGGTCAAGGATTTCGCGCCGATCACGCGCGTGGCAATGGTGCCGAACCTGGTGGTGGTGAATCCCAAGGTGCCGGTCAACAACGTCAAGGAACTGGTCGCCTACGTCAAGGCCAACCCGGACAAGCTGTCGTACGGCTCGTCGGGCAGCGGCTCGTCGATGCACCTGTCGGGCGAGCTGTTCAACTCGATGACCGGCCTGCATATCCAGCACATCCCGTACAAGGGCAGCGCCCCCGCCGTGAACGACCTGCTGGGCAACCAGATCGGCCTAATGTTCGACAACATGCCGTCGTCGTATCCGCACGTGAAGGCCGGCAAGCTGCGCGCCATCGCCGTGACTTCGGCCAAGCGTTCGCCGGCGCTGCCCAACGTGCCGACCGTGGCCGAATCGGGTGTGCCGGGCTATGAGGCCACCTCGTGGTTTGCGCTGTACGCCACCGGCGGCACGCCGCAGCCCATCGTCGACCGCCTCAACGCCGAAGTGGTGAAGATTCTGGCCATGCCGGAAGTGAAGAAGCAGATGGCCGACCAGGGCGCCGAACCCAATCCGGAAAAGCCGGCCCAGCTGGCCGCGTTCATGAAGTCGGAAACGGCCAAGTGGGCGAAGGTGGTGAAGGCTTCGGGCGCTACGGTGGATTGATTCACATACTGGCTGCGCCAAAGAAATGCCGGTCCCTGTCGGGGACCGGCTTTTTGTTTATGCGTGGGCGGGGACGGCTGCCACTCAATCGCTGCCAAGCTGCAGCTTGTTTTTCTGCCGCTTTTCGATCGCAGATTTGAGCAGCGCCGCACTGCGATAGATGCCGTGTGCGAACTTGCCATACGGCAGCGTCGCAAACAACGCCATCACCACGCCAAGGTGGACCGCCAGCAGCAGCGGCATCGCCGCGGTGCCGCGCCCGGCCAGCAACCCCAGCCCGGTGGCACTGGTCAGCAGCAGCAGCGCGATGAAGCCGCGGTCCATCGGCCGCTGCCGGGCATCCCCATGCATCGGGTGCCGGCGCAGGTTCAGCCACAGCAAGCCGGCCGGGCCCACCAGCAGGCCCACGCCGCCGGCGGTGCCCAGCAGCACCGGCAGGCTCGTGACCGGATAGGGCGCATGCCAGCCCAGCAGATAGTGGTAGCCGGTCGCCACCACTGTCGACGCAAAGCACAGCATGAAGCCGTAGAACGTGAAATGGTGGAAGCGCCGCCGCGCCAGCGTGAAGCGGTCGCTGGCCTCGTTGCAGCCATCGCCGTGGCCGCCATCGAGGTAGGTCAGTGCCAGCACGTTCCGGGCCGCCTCTGCCACGGCGGGTGCCGACGCTGTGCCGGCAGAGACATCGCGCCAGAAGCGGCGCACGCCCAGGCCAAGTGCAAGCACGGCAAAGCCGAACACCCCGCCGAACATTGCCGCCAGCGTGTTGTGCGGGAATACCGCGTAGAAATTGCCGCCCGCATGCGTCTGCCACAGCGCGCCGCCCAGCGTGGCGGCCAGTACCAGGAACAACGCCAGCCCGAAGGCCAGTGCCACCGACACCGTCAGCCCGTTGCGCTGGTACAGCTTGCCCAGCGGCGCGGGCCATGCGTATTCGCTATAGGTTTCCAGCCGCACCTTTGCCATCGCCTGCGGCACATTGACGCCGAAATCATGCGGCGGCGCGTACTGGCAGGCGTGGTAGCAGGCGCCGCAGTTGTGGCACAGGTTGGCCAGGTAGTTGACGTCGGCCTTGCCGAACTCCAGCCGGCGGGTCATGGCCGGGAACACCGCGCAGAAGCCTTCGCAGTAGCGGCAGGCATTGCAGATCTGCATCTGCCGGGCGACTTCGGCCTCATTGTCGGTCAGCGGCAGCACTCGGATGACGCGGGATTGCGGCGCCGGGGCGGCAGCGTCCTGCCCGGCCAGTTGCGCGGCCTCGCGCGTCAGGGCTTCAAGCTTCTGCATGGACGGCTCCCGTGTTGATGCCCGCCACCAATGCAGCCTGCGTGCCCGCGATGCGCCCGAAGGCCGTGCCGATCGACATGCCGACACCGGCCGTGTATCCCTTGCCGAGCACGTTGCCGGCCATCATTTCTCCTGCCACGAACAGATTCCCGCTTGGCTTGCCGCCAAAGTGCACCTGGGCGCGGTCGTTGACCTTGAGCCCCAGGTAAGTGAAGGTGATGCCCGGCCGCAGCGCGTAGCCGTAGAACGGCGCCTGGTCGAGCGGCCTGGCCCAATGCGTCTTGGCCGGTGCCAGGCCATCGGTGTGGCAGTCGTCCAGCGCGGTGTGGTCGAAGGTGCCGACGCGGCACGCCGCGTTGTAGTCCTGCACCGTGCGCGCGAACTGCGCTTCCGGCAGCCCCAGCTTGCGCGCGAGCTCAGGCAGCGTGTCGGCCTTCTCGCCGGGAAACACCGGCGGCATGAAGCGGCCGATGGCCTT
>NZ_JFJW01000013.1:0-29238 GCF_000611125.1 Cupriavidus sp. SK-4 | reverse complement strand
CGTACAGCGGCGCGCGCGCGTCGATGGCGACACAGTGCGATTGCGACGGGTCGCCGATGGCATCGGCGCCCGCATCGATCATGTGCCGCAGCAGCACGCCCTGGTTGAAGCGCGTGCCGCGGATCAGGAAGTTGTCGGCGGGCCATTCGCCACGTTCGTTCCTGCCCCAGGCTTCGCGCAGCCATTCGCGGTTGGATTCGAAGCCGCCCGCGGCCAGCACGCAGGCGCGCGCAGTGAAGCGCTGGCTGCCGCTGCGCGCGGCGACGAAGCGGTCGCCGTCCAGCTCGATCGCATCCACCGGGGTTTCATAGCGGACCTGCACGCCCATCGCTTCGGCGCTGCGGTAGTACGCGTTGACCAGCGCCTTGCCGCCACCCATGAAGAAGGCGTTGGTGCGCGCCACGTGCAGCGCACCCGACAGCGGCGGCTGGAAGCGCACACCGTGCCGGCGCATCCACGGCCGGCAGTTCGATGACGCGCGGATCACCAGCCGCGCCAGGTGTTCGTCGGTGATGCCGCCGGTGACCTTGAGCAGGTCCTGCCAGTACTCTTCCTCGGGATAGGCATCGACCAGCACGTCCTGCGGCGCGTCGTGCATGCAGCGCAGGTTGCGCGTGTGCTGGGAGTTGCCGCCGCGCCAGGCGCGCGGCGCGGATTCGAGCAGCAGCACCGAGGCCCCGGCTTCGCGCGCCATCAGCGCCGCGCACAGGGCCGCGTTGCCGCCGCCAATTACCAATACGTCGACCATGGGGATTGTCTCCTTGCTGGCGTCATCTTGGCGGGCAAGGCGGGCGGGCGCCAGCAGGCGCGCGGCAAGGGGGCTTCAGCTTTCGTGAAGCCCGGCCGGGGCGGCGCCGGCTCAGCGCGGGCGCAACGTGGCGCCGGGCCAGCGCCCCTCGCGCACCAGCGTGGTGGCGACGTCGGCCAGCACCACGCGCGCGGCCAGGCCCGCCGGCGACAGTTCATCGTCGGACAGGCTGACCAGCAGGTTGGGCCGCGTGGCTCCGGCGTCGGTGACCAGTATGCTGCGGTAGGGCGTGCCATGGCTGCGCGCCAGCGCCGCGCCCGGCTGGATGGTGGCGCCCAGGCCACCGCGCACGGCGTCCATCAGGATCGCCAGCCCGTCGATCTCCGCCACCACCTGGGGCTCGCGCTTCGCCTGGCGAAAGCACGCGGCGACCAGCGCGCGCAGCCCGTGCGAGCCGCTGGGCAGGATCAGCGGCAGCTTGCCAAGTGCCGCCACCGAGGTCTGCTCGCCGCGCGGCATGCCGGCCAGCCCCTCGGCGCCGATCACGAACAGGCGCTCATCGAGCAGCGGCAGCACGCTCCAGCGCTGCGCGGGCTCCTCGCTGAACAGCACCGCCAGGTCGATCTGGCGCGCGCTCAGCATCGTGCCGAGGTAGCCGGACAGGCTCTCCACCATGCGCAGCCGCACGTCGGGGTAGCGCTCGCGCATGGCCTGCATGAAGGGCAGCGCCAGCACCGCGGCGGTGCTGGGCGGCATGCCCACGCTGACATGGCCCGACAGGCGCGCCTGCCGCGCGGCCAGCGCGGCATCGTCGATATGGCGCAGCGCCAGCTGGGCCTGGCGCCAGAAGGCCAGCCCGGCATCGGTGGCGACCACGCCGGTGGAAGTGCGCTGCAGCAGCCGCGTCGACAGCTCGCTCTCCAGCCGGCTGATCTGCTGGCTCAGCGCGGACGTGACCACGCCCAGCTCCAGCGCCGCCTTGCCCATGCTGCCATGCTCGATCACGCTGACGAAGTAGCGCAGTTGCCTCAGTTCCATGTCGCGTCCCCGCTGCCGCAATTTGCCCGCATGGTAGCGGAAAACCTGCCGCAGTTCACGAATCCTGAAGACCCGTTAACGCCCGCCCGATGGCGCGCTTGCCAGCGGCTGCGTAGAGTCGCACCGGTCAGAAACCGGCGGAAGCGACACTACGCAGCCGCCATTCCATAACAACATGACTTCCCGCAAAGGAGACTGCATGACAACCGTTTCGCGCATGCGCCGCGCCGTGGTGGCCGGCCTCGCCGGTACCGCTGTACTGGGCGCGCCCGCCGCGTTCGCCGCGGACAACTGGCCGGCCAAGCCGATCACCCTGGTAGTGCCCTTCGCCAGCGGCGGCACCACTGACATTCTCGCCCGCACCATCGGCCAGAAGCTGGGCGAGGCGCTGCAGCAGCCGGTGGTGGTGGACAACCGCCCCGGCGCCGGCGGCACCCTCGGCGCGGCCAACGTGGCGCGCGCGCCGGCCGACGGCTACACCTTCCTGCTGGCCACCGTCGCCCACACCATGGCGCCGGCCATCTACAAGAGCCTGCCCTACGAGTTCACGCGCGACCTCGATCCGGTGGGCCTGGTGGCGCTGACGCCCAATGTGCTGGTGGTCAATCCTGCGATCCCGGTGAAGTCCGTGTCCGACCTGATCGCCTATATCAAGGCGCATCCCGGCAAGGTCAACTACGGCTCGGCCGGCATCGGCAGCACCGAGCACCTGTCCGGCGAGCTGTTCCGCGCGCTGACGGGCACCGACATTGCGCATGTGCCGTATAAGGGCGGCGCGCCGATGATGACCGACCTGATCGCAGGCCAGATCCAGATGGCGATCGAGACCAGCCCGTCGGCGTCCCAGCACGTGCGCAGCGGCAAGGTCCGGGCGCTGGCGGTCACCACCGCGAAGCGTTCCGCCGCCTATCCCGGCGTGCCGACGCTGGCGGAGAGCGGCGTCAGGGGCTACGAAGTCACCACATGGTTCGCGCTGATGGCGCCGCGCGGCACGCCCGCGGCGATCGAGCAGCGCGTCTCGGCGGAGCTGGGCAAGCTGCTGAAGGCGCCGGAGGTGCAGAAGCGGTTTGACGAGCAGGGTGTGACCGCTGGCGACATGACGCCAACGCAGCTTGCTGCCTTTATCCGCGCCGAGACCGACAAGTGGGGCAAGGTGGCGAGGGAATCTGGGGCGAAGGCGGAATAACGGCCTCGCTCACAAGGGCGGCGCTGGCGTTACAGGAGGAGATCGCGCAGGAGCGGCCGCGGCAGCCGACCGGCTGCCAGAACGGGGGCTGAACACCCCTTGCCGGCAACAGTCCAATTGATGTCGCCAGCCTGAATACGGAGGAACCCAAAATGCATGACCTTTCCTTCGTTCACGCTGACGCGGCCCACGTCGAGTGGCAGGTCGCGCTGGCCGACTGCCAGCGCCAGCTGGACACGCAGGATTTCCTGCGCCAGGCGAAGGCAGACAACGCGCCGCCGCTCACGCTCGGCTGGTGCTACCTGAGCGACTACTACGCGCTGGCCGCCGAGGCCATCCTTGCCGCGCTGCAGCAGAACTGGCCCGGCGTGTCCTGGGTCGGCACGGTCGGGCTGGGTGTATCCGCCAGCGGCAAGGAGTATTTCGACGAGCCGGCCATGGTGCTGATGGCGGCGCCGTTTCCGCGCGACGCGTTCCAGCTGTTTTCGGGGCGCCAGCCCTTGCCGCCGGCGTCATCCGGCTTCGTTCCCCATACCGCGCTGGTGCATGCCGAGGGCAGTACGCCGGACGTGCAGGACCTGTTGCATGAGCTGAGCGCGCGCACGGCTACCGGCTATCTGTTCGGCGGCTTGTCGTCGGCCCGCAACCGTACCTTGCATATTGCCGATGGCGTCTTCTCCGGTGGGCTGTCGGGCGTGCTGTTCGGCCCCGAGATCGAACTGGTCTCCCGCGTCACGCAGGGCTGCCAGCCGATCGGGCCGGTGCGCGCCGTGACGCGCAGCGATCACAACCTCCTGTTCGAGCTGGACGGCAAGCCGGCCCTGGATTGCATACTGAATGACCTGGGCGTCGAGCGCGATGCCCAGGTGGAGACCATGGCGGAGGCGCTGGCCGGAACGCTGGCCGGCCTGAATTCAGCCGCCGACGATGCCCCGGTGCTGCCCGGCAGGTTCGGCTCGGACACGCTGGTGCGCCACCTGATCGGCCTGGACGTGCAGCATCGCATGCTGGCGCTGGCCGACATGGTCGAGCCCGGCATGCGGCTGGCTTTCTGCATGCGCAATGCTGACGCGGCGCGCGCGGACCTGGTGCGCGTCGCCACCGAGATTCGCACAGAGATCGAACACGGCGGCAGCCGCGCACGTGGCGCGCTCTACATCAGTTGCTCAGGCCGGGGCGGGCCACATTTCGGCGCGCCGCATGCCGAGCTGCAAACCGTACGCCGCGCGCTTGGCGACCTGCCGCTGGCCGGCTTCTTTGCCGGCGGCGAGATAGCAAGGGATCACCTCTATGGCTATACGGGGGTGCTGACGGTATTCACCGGCCATTGAATCAGCGAATGACGGCATCGATGTTGCGCATCTGGCGTGCAAACCAGATGCGCAACAGGCTGTTCGACAGGACCATCGGCAGCGAACACGCAATGATCCGATATACCTTGCTGCGTTGCAGCCGGGATGTCCTTGCCGGGTCCAGCCAGTCGTCGTTGCGCACCAGGAGCAGCAGGGTCTCCATGCCGATGAGGACGGGCCACAGGCAAGCCAGCCGCAGCCGGACAAAGCGCGGGGGAATGGCAAGCGTATAGGCCATCGCCTCGTGGAAGTGGTCCAGCGTCATGCGCACGAGCTCGCGTATCAAGGCCCGCGCGCGCAGCGAGGCGTCCGGAAGCAGGAGATCCTGCGGGCTCAGGCCATGCTGGTGCAGCATAGTGGCCGGAAGATAACAGCGGCCGATGCGCAGGTCCTTGCCGCAGTCGCGCAGGACATTGGTCATCTGCAGGGCCTTCCCGAAGCGAACCCCGCGGCGCAGCATGGCGTCGGGCACGCCGATCGCGCCAGGCACGTGGGCGGCAGTCATGCTGGTCCAGAACTCGCCGACGCAGCCGGCGACCAGGTACGTGTAACGGTCAAGCGCTTCCGGTTCGCCAAGCGCGACGACGCGGCCGGCGTGTTCATCGGGGAACGTCCGCAGGTCGAATTCCATGCCTTCAGTCAGGGTCGATACGATCTGCCGTACCGCTTGCTGGTCGTCCGGCTCCAGCTGCGCCAGCAGCGCCAGCGCAGGGCCCAGTGACTCGAGCAGGATGCGCTCATCCGACTGCTCCTGCCGTCCTGCCACCTCTGTTGCGATGCTGTCGGCCAGCGCTGTGTCTGTTGTTGCACCGTTGACCTGGTCGCGCAACGACAACAGCAGCGCCAGCCGCCGTTGTGGCGGGACCAGCGAGGTATCGGCAATCGTGTCGGCGGCACGCGCCAGCAGATAGGCCAGGCCGACCGGATCGCGCATATGGACAGGCAGCACGCGCAGCGTCAGATAGAACGAACGCGAGACGCCTTTGAGCAGCGGACCGAGGAGGAACGCCCGGCTGGGGTCGCGCATGGGTGGTGTCCTGTTCCCTGAGAGGTTTGCGAAAGTGACATTGCCCGGGTGGCCGTCAGGCCAGGCCCGGGCATTGTACCTTCGACGCCAGGGGCAGATTGCAGGCCCTGGTCAGGGCGAGTCTTTGCCGAGATATCGCTCAAACCACTGCGCTGCCAAGCGAGCGACCGATTCCAGTGCGCCGGGCTCCTCGAACAAATGGGAGGCGCCGGGCACGATCACCAGTTTCTTGGTGCATGTCAGCTGGGCATAGGCCGACTCATTGCGTTCCAGGACGCTCAAATCCAGCCCGCCGATGATCAGCATGGTGGGCGCAAGCAGCTTGGCAAGGGCGTCGGGGCCCGCCAGATCGACCCGGCCCCCGCGCGAAACGACGGCGTGGATCGGGATGGGCGACTGGCACGCGGCACGGATCGACGCGGCGCCGCCAACGCTGGCGCCGAAGTAGCCGAACCGCTGTGGCACGGCTTGCTGCCGCGCCACCCAGCTGGTCGCCTGCGCCAGCCGTGTCGCCAGCAGCTCGACGTCGAAGCGGATGGCGTGTACCTGGTCTTCCTCTGGCAGGAGCAGGTCCATCAGCAGCGTTGCCATGCCGCAGCGGTTGAGCTCCGCGGCCACATATCGATTGCGCGGGCTAAGCCGGGAACTGCCCGTGCCGTGCGCAAACAATACCAATGCGACAGCGCCGGGCGGCAACGTGAGTATGCCTTGCAGGTCCACGCCGCCGGCCGGGATCACAACCTCGATGGCTTCTGAATTGCTCCGCATGGCGCAGTCCTCCGACGGGTGGTGCGTAGACGTGCATCGCGTTGCAATCGCGCCCATCCAAGTCCACTATAGGGCGGGCGTGGCGGCGAGGCCAGTCGCCGTGTGCAGGTCTCCTGGCGCGCGCAATCGACAACCTATGGATCAGGAGCAATCATGAAGACCCTGTTTCTCGTCCGGCATGCCAAGTCAAGCAAAGACGATCCCTCCTTGCCCGACCGTGAGCGCCCCCTGAATGACCGGGGCCTGCAAGACGCCCCGGAAATGGGCAAGCGCCTGGCCGAGCGCAAGCTGAAGCCCGACCTGCTCCTGTCGAGTCCGGCCCTGCGTGCGCTGACGACAGCGCAACTGATCGCCGACGAGCTCGGCTATGCACGCAAGGACATCGCGCTCGATGACCAGCTGTACGCCACCAGCGCGGAGGAACTGCTGGCCGTCGTTCGTGCGCTCGACAAGAAGCTCGATTGCGTGATGCTGTTCGGTCACAACCCCGAGTTCACTGACTTCGCGCATCGCTTGTCGGACGAGATTACCGACATGCCGACCTGCGCCGTCGCCAGGTTCAGCTTCGACACGGAGGCGTGGGGGCATGTCGGCGAAATCACCCCCTCGAAAGTCACGCTGGAATCGCCGAAGAAATAATCCGATGCCGGCCGCCGTCGGCGTGACAGTGATATATCCGGCTTGACCATACGGGGCGAAGCGATAAGAATTTGTGATCGCAGGCGAAAGCCTGCCCTCACGTTTCTCTACGCTTGGTCCCACCCATGATCCCACCCGTCAGCACCCTCCACGGCCGCCTGAAGATGCAGCACCTGCGCCTGCTGCTGGCGGTGGAGGAGCGCGGTTCGCTGCGCCAGGCCGCCGAGGCACTGACGCTGACGCAGCCCGCGGTCAGCAAGATGCTGCAGGACATGGAAGACCTGCTCGGCGTGCCGCTGTTCGAGCGCCATGCGCGCGGGCTGCGGGCCACGCGCTTCGGGCTGGCGGCCACGCGCTATGCCCGGCTGGTGTTTGCCGACATGGGCGGGCTGCGCGATGAACTGGTGGCGCTGGAGTCCGGCAAGATCGGACGCGTGCGGGTCGGGGCGGTGATGGCGCCCACGCCGGGGCTGCTTGCCGACGTGATCCGGCAGCTCAATCGCGATCATCCGCGGCTGGAGGTGGCGGTGCACGTGGAGACCAGCGATGTGCTGATGCCGCAGCTTGAACGCGACCAGCTCGATATCGTGCTGGGGCGCGTGCCGGATGGCTGGGACAGCAGTGGGCTGGAATTCGAGCAGCTGGGCGACGAGGGCCTGGCCATCGTGGTCGGGCCGCAGCACCCGCTGGCGCGGCGCCGCAAGCTGTCGTTCGAGGAACTGACGGGCTACCCGTGGATCATGCAGCCGCGCCCCAGCCCGATGCGCGCGCTGATCGACCGCTCGTTCGAGGATGCCGGCGTGCCGGCGCCGCCGTCGACCATCGAGACGGCGGCGGTGCTGATGACCACATCGTTGCTGGCGGACAGCGAACTGATCGCGGTGCTGCCGGAGTCGGTCGCCGCCTACTATGGCCGGCTCGGCGCGCTGGCGGTATTGCCGCTGCCCCTGCCGCGCAAGCTGGGGCCCTATGGCATCGTCACGCGGCGGGGCCGCCCGCCGACGGCATCGATGAGCCTGCTGATCGATGCGTTGCGGGCGTTGTCGAGGTGAGCCTCAGCCGGTCATGCCTTGGCGCTTGCCGTCGAGGCGCCAGGCGTGGCGTTGCGGGCTGTCCGGGCGCAGCGATGCGGGCAGCAGGCCGGGCGGCATGTCCTGGTAGCTGACCGGGCGCAGGAAGCGCGCGATGGCCAGGCTGCCGACCGAGGTGCTGCGGCCGTCGGACGTCGCCGGCCAGGGCCCGCCATGCACCATCGCATGCCCGACCTCCACGCCCGTGCCGAAGCCATTGACCAGGATGCGTCCCGCCAGGCGTTCCAGCGCTGGCAGGACGGTGCGGGCCGCATCGTGGTCGGCATCGTCGATATGGAGGGCGGCGGTCAGCTGGCCTTCCAGTGAGTCGATGACGCGCCGCATCTCGGTGAGATCGCGGCAGCGCACGACCAGCGAAGCGGCGCCGAAGACTTCGTGGCGCAGCGCTTCGTCGGCCAGGAAGGCACCGGCGTCGGTGGCGAACAGCGCGGCCTGTCCCTGCGCAGCCGATCCCGCCGCGCCGCGCGCAACGGTCTGCACTTGCGCATGGCTGGCGAGCGTATCGACGCCGGCGCAATAGGCACGATGGATGCCGGGTGTCAGCATGGTCGCAGCCGGCAGCACACCCAGCCGCGCAGCCGCGGCATGCAGGAAGCGATCCAGGTCATCCCCCGCAACCGCCAGCACCAGGCCGGGGTTGGTGCAGAACTGCCCCGCGCCCAGCGTCAGAGAATCAGCGAACGCCGTGCCGATGGCTTCGGCGCGATTGGCAAGTGCGTGCGGGAACAGCAGCACCGGGTTGATGCTGCTCATCTCGGCAAACACGGGGATCGGTTCTGGCCGTGCGGCCGCGATCGCCATCAGCGCCATGCCGCCGGCGCGTGAGCCGGTGAAGCCGACGGCCTTGATGCGCGGATCCGCCACCAGCCCTTGGCCGACCTCCAGCCCGGCATCGAACAGCAGCGAGAAGGTGCCTTCGGGCAGGTCCATGTCGTCAACGGCCTTGCGGATGGCGCGGCCGACCAGCTCCGATGTGCCGGGGTGCGCCGGATGTGCCTTGACGACGACCGGGCAGCCCGCGGCCAGGGCCGAGGTGGTATCGCCGCCGGCCACCGAGAATGCCAGCGGGAAGTTGCTGGCGCCGAATACCGCCACCGGCCCCAGCGGGATATGGCGCAGGCGCAGGTCGACGCGCAGCAGCGGCTTGCGTTCAGGTTGCGCGGGGTCGACGCGCAGTTCAAGGAAGTCGCCCTGGCGCAGCAGGCTTGCGAACATGCGCAACTGCCCCACGGTGCGGCCGCGCTCACCTTCGATGCGGGCGCGCGGCAGGCCGGATTCGCTGGTGCAGCGGTCGATCAGGGCATCGCCCAGCGCCAGGATGTTGACGGCGATGGCCTCGAGGAAATCGGCGCGCCGCTCGGGCGCGGTCTCGCGGTAGGCGTCGAATGCCTGCCACGCCAGCGCACAGGCCTGGTCGAGCTGCGCGGGCGTGGCGCCGCCGAATGCCGGTTCGAGGGTGGCGCCGGTGGCCGCGTCGATGGCGTGGATGGTGCCATTGCCGCCGCGTTCCGCGCGGCGGCCGATCAGGAGTTCGCCTGAGAGAGTCATGCCTTGTCCTTTCGATGAGATCAGCGGGCCCAGCGCAGCACCAGCGGATCGAGCCGGCGCGCAATTTTCAGCAGCCCTTCGCGGGTGGCCGGGTGCATCGGCTGCAGCGGATGGCGCACCGCGTCCGACGCGATCACGCCGCCTGCCTGCATCAGCACCTTGCTGGTGGCCAGCCAGCCTTGCCGGTTCTCGTAGTTGATCAGCGGCAGCCATTGCTGGTAGCGCTGCGCGGCCAGTTCGGCGTCGCCGGCCTGCCAGGCATCGAGGATCTGGCGGATGCCGTCGGGGAAGCCCGCGCCGGTCATGGCGCCGGTGGCGCCCGCTTCCAGGTCGGCCATCAGCGTGATGGCCTCTTCGCCGTCCCAGGGGCCGACGATGGCGTCGCCACCCAGTTCGATCAGCTCGCGCAGCTTGGCAGCGGCCTGCGGCACTTCGATCTTGAAGTAGGACACATTGCCGATCTCGCGCGCCATGCGCGCTAGGAACGGCGCGCTCAGCGTGGTGCCGCTGACCGGCGCGTCCTGGATCATGATGGGAATGTCGATGGCATCCGAGACCGTGGCGAAGAACTCGTAAATGCTGCGCTCGGGCACGCGGATGGTGGCGCCGTGGTAGGGCGGCATCACCATCACCATGGCCGCGCCCGCGTCCTGCGCCGCGCGGCTGCGCTCGGCGCACAGGCGCGAGCTGAAATGCGTGGTGGTGACGATCACCGGCACGCGACCGTCCACGTGTTCCAGCACGGTCTTCATCAGCACGTTGCGCTCGTCGTCGCTCAGCACGAACTGCTCGGAGAAGTTGGCCAGGATGCAGATGCCGTGCGAACCCGCGTCGATCATGAAGTCGATGCAGCGGCGCTGGCCGTCGAGGTCAAGGCCGCCCTGCGCGTCGAAGATGGTGGGCGCTACCGGGAATACGCCGCGGTAGACGGTGGGGGATGGGGTGCGGGTCATGGTCTCCTCCGGCTGCTTATGAATTGGATCGGGCCAATATACGAGCCGACCCGCGGGCTGTATATTGAAACCTTTCCATCTTGTGATCGCTTTTGCGACTCACAGCGTCTGGTCATGAAATCCACCCTCGACACCCTGACTGGCCGGCTGCGCATGAAGCAGCTGCAACTGCTGATCGCGCTGGACGAGCACCCTTCGCTGCACCAGGCCGCCGCGGCGATGGCGATGACCCAGTCGGCGGCCAGCAAGTCGCTGCAGGAACTGGAGGGCATGCTGGAAGCGCCGCTGTTCGAGCGCTCCAAGCGCGGCATGCGTCCCAATGCCTTTGGCCATTGCGTGATCCGGCACGCACGCCAGCTGGTGGCCGACCTGGGCGCCATGTGCGAGGAGGTGGCGGGCATCCGCGCGGGCAGCGGCGGGCGCGTGGCCATCGGCGTGATCATGGGCGCGGTGCCGGAGGTGCTGGTGCCGGCGCTGGCGCAGTTGCGCCAGGCGCAGCCGGAGCTGGCGCTGGAGATCATCGAGGACACCAGCCTGCGCCTGCTGGGGCTGCTCGACGACGGCCACCTCGACCTGGTGATCGGCCGCTCGCTGGTCAGCGATGAACCGGCGCGGTACCACTACCACCCGCTTGGCGATGAGCAGGTGGCGGTGGTGGCGGGTCATGCGCATCCGGCGCCGCGCGCGCGGGCGATGGGGTTTGCCGACCTCGCGGGTTATCGCTGGATCACCTATGCCGGCCATATGCCGATGCATGCGCTGCTGCAGCGCGAGCTGGACCTGGCCGGCATGAGCTTTCCCGCCAATGCGATCTCGACCTCGTCGGCCCTGGTCACCGTCGCCATGCTGCAGGGCGACCCCGGGCTGGTGTCGCTGCTGCCGACCGGCGTGGCGGCGATGTTCGTGCGCCAGAAGATGCTGCGCATCCTGCCCGTGCGGCTGCAGTCGCGGCAGCAGACTTTTGGCATCGTGACTCGGCGCGGCGGCGCCTTGTCCGCCGCGGCGCGGCAGTTGGTCGCGATCCTGAAGGCATTGCCGCGCACTGCGCAGCACGCGGTTGCCGAGGTATAACGCCAGGTGATCGCCAGTTCAAAAAACATCAGTAGTGGCGAATCACTGATGCTCCTATAGTCTGCCCATCCGCGCCGCAGAGCCGGACAGCAAAACGACGGAGACAGCAATGAAGACATGGATCGCCGGCGCACTCGCCGGCCTGGCTACGGTGGCGGCAGTAACGGGCAATGCCTGGGCGCAGGACACACGGCCGGTGCGGCTGATGGTGGGCGCCGCGCCCGGCGGCGGCACCGACGTGATGGCGCGAATCGTCTCCGACAAGCTCGCCGCGCAGCTGAAGCAGCCCGTCGTGGTCGACAACCGCCCCGGCGCGTCCAACACCATTGCCGCTGACATCACCGCCAAGGCGGCGCCGGACGGCAACACGCTGCTGATGGGCGTGGTGACTTCGCAAGCGATCGCGCCGCACCTGCTCAAGCTGCAGTTCGATCCACTCAAGGACCTGGCGCCGGTGGCGCTGGTGTCGTCGGTGCCCAATGTGCTGGTGGTCAACAACCAGGTGCAGGCGCGCGACGTCAAGGCGCTGGTGGCGCAGATCCAGGCCAATCCGGACAAGTTCCGCTACAGCTCGTCCGGGGTCGGCAGCACCCAGCACCTGGCCGGCGCGTCCTTCGCGCGGCAGATCAAGGGCAAGCTGCTGCACGTGCCATACAAGAGCAGCAGCAGCGCGCTGGTGGACCTGATGGGCGGGCAGGTGGACATGAGCTTCGAGACCATGCCGTCAGTCATCAGCCATATCAAGGCCGGCAAGCTGCGCGCGCTGGCGGTCACCGCGGACCAGCGCTCGGCGCTGCTGCCCAACGTGCCCACCCTGGCTGAAGCGGGCGTGCCCGGCATCCAGATGAGTGCGTGGTACGGTGTCTATGCGCCGGCCGGCACGCCGCCCGCGACGCTGCAGAAGCTGGGCAGCGCGCTGGCCACGGTGATCAAGGACCCTGACACCGTGCGCCGGCTGGCCGATGTGGGCGCGGTGCCCGGCGCGCTGACCGCGGCGCAGTTCGATGCCTTCTCGCGTGCCGAATATGTGCGCTATGGCAAGCTGATCGCTGAGCTGGGCGTCAAGCTCGACCAATAACAACCCCGGAAGTCCAATGAATTCCCGTCCAAGAATCGCCATGGTGCTGGGCGACCCCGCCGGCATCGGCCCCGAACTGATCGCCAGGCTGCTGGCCGACCCCGCGACCGCCGCGCAGGCCGAGATCCTGCTGATTGCCGACCGCGACGAATGGCGCCACGGCATGCGGATCGCAGGCGTCGAGCTGGCGCTGGCCGAGACCGATGCGCCCGCGTTTGCCGATGATGGCAAGCCGCGCCTGTACCACTGGCAGTTGCCGGAGCGCCCGGCGTATGCGCGCGGCGAAGCCAGTGCCGAGGGCGGGCGCTACAGCCTGGGCACGCTAGCGCTGGCACTGCAGCTGGCGCAGGCGGGCCAGGCGGACGCGATCCTGTTCGGGCCGCTGAACAAGAGCTCGCTGCACGCCGCCGGCATGGCGCACAGCGACGAGCTGCACTGGTTTGCCGAGCAGCTTGGCTACCACGGCAACTTCTGCGAATTCAATGTTCTGGACGGGCTGTGGACCTCGCGCGTGACCTCGCACGTGGCGCTCAAGGACGTGCCGGCGATGATCACGCTGGAACGCGTGGGCGGTGCCATCGACCTGATCGACCACGCCCTGCGCCGCGCAGGCATGGCGCGCCCGCGCATCGCGGTGTGCGGCCTGAACCCGCACAACGGCGACAACGGCGCGTTCGGCCGCGAAGAGATCGACGTGATCGCCCCGGCCGTGGCCGCGGCGCGTGAGCGCGGCGTGGCGGCCGACGGTCCGTTCCCGGCCGACACCATCTTCCTGAAGGTGCAGGGCGGGCCGTCGCAGCGGCAGTTCGATGCCATCGTCACCATGTACCACGACCAGGGCCAGATCGGCATCAAGCTGATGGGCTTCTCGCGCGGCGTGACGGTGCAGGGCGGGCTGCCGGTGCCGATCACCACGCCCGCGCATGGCACCGCGTTCGACATCACGCAGCAGGGCCGCGCCGATCCGGGCGCCACGCTGCAGGCATTCCAGATTGCCTGCCGCATGGGTGCGCAACGGCGCGCCACAGCCTAGCCACCACCTTCACCACACCAATACCAGCAAGACCGCCCCCGGCGCGGCCGGGGAGCGTTCGCGCCAACGCATCGCCATCAGGAGCTGAACATGAAGATCACCAACGTCCGCGCCCGTGTCTTTGAATGGAAGGGCAAGACCGTGCCGCCGCAGGCGCATTTCTGCACCAACGCCACCGACATCCTGTTCGAACGCGGCGACGCCATGGGCTCGTTCCGCTTCCACGGCTGGCTGGTGGTGGAAGTGGAAACCGATACCGGCCTGGTCGGCATCGGCAACTGCGCGCTGGCGCCGCGCGTGGCCAAGGAGATCGTCGACCAGTACCTGGCACCGGTGGTGATCGGCCAGGACCCGTTCGACAACGAATACCTGTGGCAGAAGATGTACCGCCGCACCCATGCGTGGGGCCGCAAGGGCATCGGCATGGCGGCGATCTCGGCGGTCGATATCGCGCTGTGGGACTTGATGGGCAAGGCGGTCGGCAAGCCCGTGTTCAAGCTGCTGGGCGGGCGCACCAAGGAAAAGATCTGGTGCTACGCGTCCAAGCTCTACAACAATGACGACCGCGACGCTTTCCTGGCAGAAGCGCAGCGCTATCTCGACCAGGGCTTTACCGCGATGAAGATGCGCTTCGGCTACGGCCCCAAGGACGGCCCCGCCGGCATGCAGAAGAACATCGAGCAGGTGCGCCTGCTGCGCGAGCTGGTCGGCGACGGCGTCGACATCATGCTGGAGTGCTATATGGGCTGGACCCTGGAGTACGCGCGCCGCATGCTGCCGCGCCTCGCCGAGTTCAACCCGCGCTGGCTGGAAGAGCCAGTGATCGCCGACGATATCGAAGGCTATGCCGAGCTGAAGAAGGCGAGCCCGTTCCCGATCTCCGGCGGTGAACATGAATTCACCTCCTACGGCTTCAAGGACCTGCTTGAGCGCCGCGCTGTGGACGTGATCCAGTACGACACCAACCGCGTCGGCGGCATCACCGCGGCGCAGAAGATCAACGCCATGGCCGAGGCTTGGTCGGTGCCGGTGATCCCGCACGCCGGGCAGATGCACAACTACCACCTGACCATGGCATCAACCGCTTCGCCGATGGCCGAGTACTTCCCGGTGCACGACGTCGAAGTCGGCAACGAGCTGTTCTACTACATCTTCAAGGGCGATCCCGCACCCGACAACGGCTACCTGCAACTGGACGACAACCTGCCGGGGCTGGGGCTGGAGCTGAACGAGGAATATTTCAGCCAGTTCGACATCATCGGCTGACGGGCCAGTTGCCGGGTTCTGCCCGGCCGGGCAGCGCGCCATGTTTCACGACAATGCGCGCTGCCGCTTCAAGGCCGCCTTTTCTTCCACTCATAGTCCGGCGGCGGGTCGGCCGCGCCGGCCCTGCCCACGGCGTTGGGATTCTCCGAGCACAGCGTGACAAAGCTTACCGGCTCGCCCGCGTGCTGGCGCTGGCGCAGCGCCTCGGTAAAGTGCAGGGCTTCACGCATTGCATCGCTTGGGAACGACTGCGCGTGGGGACTGAGCCCGGCGCCGTCGGCTTCGGACCAGTAGACCATATACATAGGGCTTCCTCTTCGCTGTGCCGGGTCACGTGCCGGGTGCTGCATCCTGCGTTCCCAGCATGCCAATTGCAATCCTTGCCCCCGGATTTTGCAAGCCTGGCCATGCCGCAGGCACAATGGGCACTTCCCGATGCCTCGCCGGGTCTGTAGCGAGCCCGGCCTTCAGATTCGTGCCGCCTATCATGCCTGATCTTGCGCTGATCCCCGCCACTGCTGCCGATGCCGAACGGCTTGCCGCCATGCACGCCGCCAGCTGGCAGCACACCTATCCCGGCATCCTGCCAGCCGCCTACCTGCAGGAGCGGGCCTACCAGGAACGGCTGGCGGCCTGGCGCGCCCGCATGCTCGACGGCGCGGACGGCCCGGCGGAAGTCACGCTGGCCATGGTCGACGGCGAAACCGCCGGCTTTGCCTGCCTGCTGCCTGAAGCAGAGCCGCAGTTCGGCATCTATCTCGATAATCTCCACGTTCTTCCCGCCTTTCACGGCCATGGCCTGGGAAAGCGCTTGCTGGCCCATTGCGCGCAACGCGTGGCCGGGCACTGGCCCGGCCGGCCGCTGTTCCTCTATGTGCTGGAAGACAATACGCAGGCGCGCGAGTTCTACCGGCGGCTGGGCGGTGAGGAATCCGACGCGTTTGAAGACGATTTCCCCGGCCCTGGCCTCAGGGTCATGGTCCGTCGCGTGACCTGGCCGGACGTGGCAGCGCTGGTCAGGCGCCTTGGCTGACCAGTTGCGAGCCCGGCTAACGCCAACTGGAGACATCATCCATGCTTAAAACGTTCCCTCCCGTCCTGTCAGCGAAGCCGGCTGTGCGCCTGGCCGGCGCGGCCATCGCCTTGGCCGCCCTGACCGGCTGCGCCGGTGCTCCTCCGGCGCCCTCCGTTACCAGCAAGCCAGTCGAGGCGGCGGCCAAGGCAGCATCGGCCGGGCCGCACTGGCAACGGCTGCACCTGGGCACGGGCGCAGGCTATGACTTCCCGGTCTATGCCAGCCATCGTCTCGATGGCGACCTGTCGCGCATCCGCGAGGTGGTGTTCGTGCAGCACGGCCTGCAGCGCAACGGCGATGACTACTACGCCGCCGGTGCTGCACTGCTCAAGGCCAGCGGCCGCAATCCGGACGAGGTGCTGCTGGTCGCGCCCAACTTCCCCGGCACGCCTGACCACGGCAAGGGCTTCGACGGCATGCCGCAATGGTCGGTGCAGGGCTGGATGAGTGGCGAGAACGCGGTCAACGCGCCGTTCACGGTCAGTTCACTGCAGGTCCTCGATGACCTGATGGCCTTCGTCACCGACAAAGCGCGCTTGCCGCGGGTGGCCAGGGTGACCGTGGCCGGGCATTCGGGCGGCGCGCAGATCGTGCATCGCTATGCCGTGCTGAACAATGTCGACGAGCGCATCCGCGCGCGCGGCATCGACCTGCGCTATGTGGTGGCCAACCCCTCGTCCTACCTGTACTTCACGCCGGTGCGCCCGGCCGGCGCGGACGGCCGCTCGTTTGCGCCTTACGACAAGGCTGTGTGCCCGGATTACGACAAGTACCGCTATGGCATGCAGGACATCGTGCCCTACGCAAAGGGTGCCAATGGCCTGTCGCTGTACCAGCGCTACACCGGGCGTCAGGTGACCTACCTGGCCGGCACGGAAGACAACGACCCCAACCACCGCGTACTGGACAAGGCGTGTGGCGCTGAGGCCGAAGGTCCAACGCGCCTGCAGCGCGCCCGCGGCTACCTGCGCTATGAGCGCTACCTGGCCAGCCCCGGGCTGGTGATCCGCCACCAGGCCTATGAAGTGGTGGGCGTGGGCCACGATCAGGCGCGCATGTTCGGCTCGCAATGCGGCGCCAGGGCGGTGTTCGGCATGGCGGAAACGGACAACACGGACGGCGCGGCCTGCCGTGCGCCGCAGCTCTGATTCCGCCGGCCAAGAAAAAACCCGCGAATTTCGCGGGTTCAAGTCCCTGCCCGCAGGAACGGGCTCGGAGGAGACAACCACAGGGAAACGGTTACGTGCCCGGTCAGCCCAGGCTGTACTTGACGACCTGTTCTTCGACGCCGACAAAGCGCACCAGCTGGCGCAGCCCGCTGGCGTATTCCTTGATATGGTGCCCGTCCGGCGTATCGGGCAGGCGGTAGTAAATGGGCGCCTTGTCGCGCATGGGCGGCAGGATGCCGATCGGTAGCTCGCCGGCGTCGGCTTCCCAGGCCACGTCGCGCTCTTCGGCAAGCAGGATTCTTCCGGTCATGGACACACTCCAGGATAGCTGCAAGGTGCGGCCGGGGGCGGATATGCGCTCGCACTGATTTCAATGTATGGAATGTATTGCATCAAAAGCAGAAATGCCATTCAGCATTTTTTAATTCTGTCTGCCAGGAAATTTCGAAACTGACAAATTTGATGAATGTATGGCATTTGCTGGCGACGCCGATGACGGCATCGCTGAGGGTGCTGCGCAAGGCCGGCATTGCGATACCATAGCGCCAGCCCGGCGAAGTGCGGCTACCGGCGCGTTCCGGTTCCGGGTCTGCCGCATCCGCTTCCAACCATTTTCCATCGCCCCCCGACGGGCCACTGCCCAGACGCATGTCGACCCAGCACGCCTTGTTGATTTCCCTGATCGAAAAACCGTCGTCCGGTTATGACCTGGCGCGGCGCTTTGACCGTTCCATCGGCTATTTCTGGCATGCCACGCACCAGCAGATTTATCGCGAGCTGGGACGGATGGCTGACAGTGGCTGGATTGCCGCGGATGAAGTCGAGACGGCGGAAGGCGAGGCCGGTGGCGGCGACCGCAAGAACCGCAAGAAGGTCTACCGGGTGTTGCCGGCCGGTCGTGAAGAACTGGCACGCTGGGTGCTGACCCCCGGCGCCAGCCTGGACCAGCGCGAGGAAATCCTGGTCAAGCTGCGCGCCGATGCGGTGATCGGGCCGCTTGGCCTCGGTGACGAGATGCGGCGGCTGATCGCGCTGCACCGGGCCCGGCTGGAGACTTACCTGGCCATCGAGCGGCGCGATTTCTCGGCGCCGGACATGGACCGCGCGCAACAGTTGCGCTATGCGCTGCTGCAGCGCGGCATCCGCTTCGAGCAGGACTGGGTGGCCTGGGGCGAGGAACTGCTGCCGCTGCTGTAGCCGCGCCCGGCACGGGCGGCGGCTACGGCCTGCCAGGTTAACTGACCGGCTGCGTCAGGCCAGGTCGACGGCACGCGTGCCGGCCTGCCTGGCCTCGCCCAAGCCCAGCCGGCGGCGTGCCAGCGCATATTCCTCGGCAAAGCGGCGCACCAGCTCGCCCGCGGGCACCACGCGCTTGATTGCGCCCACGCCCTGGCCGGCGCCCCAGATGTCCTTCCACGCCTTGACGCTGGTGGAGCCGAAGTTCATCTTCGACGGATCGGATTCGGGCAGCGCGTTCGGGTCCAGGCCGGCGCGCTCGATGCTGCCGCGCAGGTAGTTGCCGTGCACGCCGGTGAACAGGTTGGAGTAGACAATGTCGTTGGCAGTGCTGTCGACGATCATCTGCTTGTAGCCGTCCTGCGCGTTGGCTTCCTGCGTGGCGATAAAGGCCGAGCCGATATAGGCCAGGTCGGCGCCGGCGGCCTGCGCGGCCAGGATGGCGTCGCCGCTGGAGATCGAGCCCGACAGCAGCAGCGGGCCGTCGAACCATTCGCGGATCTCGTGTAGCAGCGCGAACGGCGACAGCGTGCCGGCATGGCCGCCGGCACCGGCGGCAACCGCCACCAGTCCGTCCGCACCCTTCTCGATGGCCTTGCGCGCGAAGGTGTTGTTGATCACGTCGTGCAGCACGATGCCGCCGTACGAGTGCACCGCGTCGTTGACTTCCTTGCGCGCGCCCAGCGAGGTGATCACGATCGGCACCTTGTAGCGCACGCACAGCTCCAGGTCATGTTCAAGCCGGTCGTTGGACTTGTGCACGATCTGGTTGACGGCGAACGGCGCCGACGGGCGGTCCGGGTGCCTGGCGTCGTGTTCGGCCAGCTCGGTGGTGATGCGGTCCAGCCATTCTTCCAGCTTGGGTGCCGGGCGCGCATTCAGCGCGGGGAACGAGCCCACCACGCCGGCCTTGCACTGGGCGATGACCAGGTCGGGGTTGGAGATGATGAACAGCGGCGAGCAGACCACCGGCAGCGACAGCCGGTTCTGGAGTTGGGCGGGAAGGGCCATGGGTGAAGTCTCCTGGGTAATCCGGTAGAGCGAAAAAGCGGTGCTGCGAAACAGGGTTGCGTCAGGCTGCGCCGGTCAGCGTGTCCTTCTGGCTGGCCAGGCGCGCGCCCATGGCGGCGGCCAGCGCCTCCAGGCCCGAGCGCGGGCGCACCATGACTTCGAACTCGGCAATGCGGCCGGCGTCGTCGAAGCGGATCATGTCGATGCCCTTGAGCGCCTTGCCGTCCACGGCGGCGCTGAATTCCAGCACCACGCTGTGGCCGTCCTCGCTGACAAAGCTGCGGTGATAACGGAAGTCCTGGAACACCTGGTTCACCGTGGTCAGCACCAGCGCAATTGCGGCGCGGCCGGGATAGGGGGTGTGCGCAACCGGGGAGCGGAACACCACCTCATCGGCCACGATGGCGTCGAGTCCGGCCATCGAACCGTTGGCCAGCATCTGGTGCCAGGCTTCAAGTGAGGCCTGTGCGGCGGGAATCAGGTTGGTGGTGGTCACGTCGGTCTCCTTGGCTGGCGTCAGTGCGCGGGCATCTCGTTTGACGGGGTCTGATTGCAGGGTTTTATGCAACCAGTTGCATAGTGAGTGGAAAGGTAGCATGCGCCGGGGCACCGTGCAAGCGATGTGGGGCCAATGGTGCCGGCACCCCGCCGCGCAGTGACGGGTTGTCTACAATAGGCGGGATCCCAACCCCCGCACGCCGGCCCCCGGCAGGAGAGTCAGTGACCACCAAGCCCTCCGCTGCCCATCCTGAACAGGCGGCCTTGTTCGATGCCGACCTGGCCGCCTGGCGTGACCATCCGGAGCGCGCGTTCGACGGCTGGCTGGCACGGCATGGCTTCCGGCACGGCACCAGCGTGGTGTACCGCGCCATGTGGGGCAAGCTGCTGCGCTGGTCGGCCGAACGCGGGCTGCCGCCGCTGAGCTGGTCGGCGGAGCAGATCGGTGAGTTCCTGGACGCGCAGCAGCTGCACAAATCGCACCGCTATCGCTATACGCGGCTGATCGAGCGGGTGTTCCATCATCTGGCGCGGCTGCGCGAGGGCATGCACAACCCGGCCAGCCAGGCAGTGCGCGCCCACCTGGCCGACGGCGAGAACGATCCCACCGCGTTCCTGCTGCCGGGCGAGCGCGACCTGCTGGTGGCGCGGATACTCGGCCCTGCCGGCATGGCGGCCGGCGACACGCACACCGCGGCATCGCCCACCCAATGGAAGCGCGCCCGCGATGCGGCCCTGCTGGCGGTGCTGCTCGGCGGCGGCCTGAAGGTAGGCGAAGCCCGGGCGCTGCGGGTCGATGCCGTCGAAGCTGGCGCCCCCGGCCGGATGGCGCTGCGCATGGTCCGCGCGGACAACGGCCGGGCCTATACCGTGCCGCTGTTCAGCCTGGCCCATGCGCCGCTGCGGGCCTGGCTGGCATTGCGCGAAGCCTCCGGCACGCTTGGCGGCCTGGTGTTTCCCGCCATGCCGGCGGGGCGGCCGATGCACGCCGCCTCGGTTTACCGGCGCGTGGAGATCCTGCTGGACGAGGCCGGCGTGCTGGCCGGCCGCAGCGAACGCGCATCGCCGCAGACGCTGCGCAATACCTGCGCCGCCATGCATTTCGAGGCCGGCACGGCGCCGGCCGAGGTGGCGCAATGCCTGGGCATGCGCGACCTGGAGTCCGGCTGGCGGCTGCGCGCCGCCTATGAAGCCTGGCAGGCGCGGGCAGGGCTGGTGGCGGAAGCGCCGGGAAGCCGGGTCTAGCCCCGCGCGCCGGGCCGGCTGCCCTGGGCGCATCGGCAGATCGTGGATAATAAGCAGCTTCGCCGGCCTACGCGGCGGAAAGAGGTGCTTGCGCCACGTTTTGAATCCGCCAGGCCAAGGCCCGGCCCTGAATCGAATTCCGACACCTATTTTCCATGCCTGAAACCTTGCTCCTGACCGGTGCCACCGGCTATATCGCCTCGCATACCTGGGTCGCGCTGCTCAATGCCGGCTACCACGTGATCGGCCTGGATAATCTGTGCAACAGCAGCCCGGTGGTGCTGGAGCGGCTCGCCACCATTACCGGCAAGGCCCCGCATTTTGTGCAGGGCGACGTGCGCGACCGCGCCTTGCTAGACCGGCTCTTTGCCGAACACCGCATCAGCGGGGTGATTCATTTTGCCGCACTCAAGGCAGTGGGCGAATCCGTGAGCCAGCCGCTGGAGTATTACAGCAACAACCTGGGTGGGCTGCTGACGGTATGCGCGGCAATGGGCGCGGCCGGGGTGAAACAGCTGGTGTTCAGTTCTTCGGCCACGGTTTATGGCAATCCGCATGCGGTGCCGATCCTGGAGGATTTCCCGCTGTCGGCCACCAATCCGTATGGCCAGACCAAGCTGATGGGCGAGCAAATCCTGCGCGATCTGGAAAAATCGGATCCGGACTGGCGCATTGCCTACCTGCGTTATTTCAATCCGGTCGGCGCGCATGAAAGCGGGCTGATCGGCGAGGATCCGCGCGGCATTCCGAACAACCTGATGCCGTATGTGGCGCAGGTGGCCGGCGGGCGCCGTGAAAAGCTGATGGTATTCGGCGGCGACTACCCGACGCCGGACGGCACCGGCGTGCGCGACTATATCCACGTCTGCGACCTGGCGGACGGCCACCTGGCGGCGCTGGGTTACCTGCGCGCGCAGGGCAAGAGCATGACCGTGAACCTGGGCACGGGCCGCGGCTACAGCGTGCTGGAAGTGGTGCAGGCCTACCAGCGTGCAAGCGGCAAGCCGGTGCCGCATGACATCGTGGCGCGGCGCCCGGGCGACATCGCCTCGTGCTACGCCGATCCCGCGCTGGCCAACCAGCTGCTGGGCTGGCGCGCGCGCCATGACATCGACCGCATGTGCCAGGACTCATGGCGCTGGCAGTCGATGAATCCGCAGGGGTTTGACGCCTGACGGCCGGGCAGGTGGTGCCGCGGTGTCGTGCAGGCGCCGCGGAAGGCCAGCAAACAAAAACGCCACGGATGAATTCCGTGGCGTTTTGCCATCTGCCGGATCGCGTGTTTCAGCGGATCAGGAAGTCTTCAACTGCCTTGCCCTGGGCCAGGGCCTGGGTCAGCCAGCCCGGGCGCTTGCCGCGGCCGGTCCAGGTATTGCCGGCGCTGTCGCGATAGCGTACCGGCACCTTGCGGTTGAGCGCCTTCTTGCCGGCCGGCACCTTTGCGCCAAAACCCAGGTCTTCCGCGGTCAGGCCATATTGCTCGATTTTCTCGCGAATATCCGCGATCACCGTGGCTTGTTCGCGTGCCTTGATTTCCTCGGCCTGCTTCTGCAGTTCACTGATTTTCTGAACGATTTCCTGATACGTCGCCATTGGGTCCTCGGTTTCCGGTGGAGTGGAATGCGGTGGGTGTGTGCGGGGGGTGAAAATGCTGAAAACAATTATAACGGGGTCGCCGCCCGCTGCAAATCCTGCCGTACTAATCGGATGCTGTTTTTACGAAAATTCTTGGTGCCGATAATTGTGTGAACTTTCGGTGTCATGGTCTGTCACCGGCATTTCCATCGTCGTTGGTGTTGCCCGGCTGCAGTTCCGGCCGCAGTTCCGGCCGCAGTTCCGGCTTCAGGCCCGCAAATGGTGCGGCCGTGTGCAAACCGGCCCGGCGGCAGCCAGCCGCCGCCAAAATCAAATCGCCATAATCGGCCGCGGCATTTCGCCAAGATGTTTGCGGCGATAGCGCGGCAGCCCACGTGGCGTATATCCGACACGCCGGTTAGCGCCGATTAATTGCGCCCGCCACCGGCGCGGCGGCTCAAGTACGAGAAGGCGGCGCCGTTATCCGGGCAGGGCGGATCATCTGGGCGTCGATCCTGCCGGAACGGGGCCAGGGGTGTGCCCCGCGGGTTGCCACAGTCTTCTTTCATCATGTCCTTGCACAACAATATCCAGATCAAGACCCTGCTGCGGGGCGCCATGGGAATGCTGTCGCTGCTGCTGTTGCTGGTCGGCGGGGCCGGCCTGCACGGCATTTCACAAAGCAATGATGCCCTCAGGGAGACTTATGCCAACCAGCTCGGCTCCACCGTCGCACTCAGCGAGGCCATGCAGGCCACCACGCGCATGCGCCTGGCGCTGGACCGCAACGTGATGCAGGGCGAGCAGGACGATCCCAAGATTCACGTGGACCGCTCCAGGGTGTTCGTGGAGGCTTCGGAGGCTGCCTGGAAGCGCTATATGAACCTGCCGCAGAATCCTGAGGAAAAGGCGCTCGCCGCGGAACTGGGCAAGCAGCGCCAGGCGTTCATGGAGCAGGGCGTGCTGCCGCTGCAGGCGGCCTCGCTGGCGGGCAACCAGGAAGAGGCCCTGCGGCTGGCGAAGAAGGTGCTGCCTGACCTGCAGCGCAGCATGTCGAGCGTGCATGAGAAGCTGCAGAAATTCCAGATGGCTGCCGGGCAGGCCAACTTCGATGCTGCGCAGGCCAGCTTTGCGCGTATCCGCACGCTGTCGGTCGTGCTGATCGTGCTGGGCCTGGCGGTCGCCGTGCTGTGCACGGTCACGCTGAACCGCGCCATCGTCGCGCCGGTGCAAGAGGCGCTGGCTGTGTTCGAGCGCATCGCCCGCGGCGACCTGACCTCGCGCATCGCCAGCGTCTCGAAGAACGAGATCGGCCGCATGATGCAGGCGCTGGCCGCGATGCAGGCCAGCCTGTCGGGCATCGTTGCCGAAGTGCGCACCGGCGCCGATTCGATGGCGTCGGCCACGCAGCAGATTTCCACCGGCAACCTGGACCTGTCGCAGCGCACCGAGGAACAGGCCTCGTCGCTGGAGCAGACCGCCGCCAGCATGGAAGAGCTGACCACGGTGGTGCGACAGAATGCCGACAACGCGCGCCAGGCCGGCGTGCTGGCCAACGAGGCCTCGCAGATCGCGCTCAAGGGCGGCGATGTGGTGGGCCGCGTGGTCGACACCATGAACGAGATCAACGGCGCCTCGCGCAAGGTGGTCGAGATCATCAGCGTGATCGAGGGCATTGCCTTCCAGACCAATATCCTGGCGCTCAATGCGGCGGTGGAAGCCGCGCGTGCCGGCGAGCAGGGCCGCGGCTTTGCCGTGGTGGCGGGCGAGGTGCGCAGCCTGGCGCAGCGCTCGGCCTCGGCTGCCAAGGAGATCGAGGCGCTGATCGGCGAGTCGGGCCAGCGCGTGGAAAGCGGCACCCGGCTGGTGGCCGAAGCCGGCCAGACCATGGGCGAGATCGTCCAGGCCGTGCGCCGCGTGACGGACATCATGAACGAGATCGGCGCCGCGTCGCAGGAACAGACCAGCGGCATCGAGCAGGTCAACCAGGCGGTGACCCAGATGGACGAGGTCACGCAGCAGAATGCCGCGCTGGTGGAAGAGGCCGCCGCAGCAGCCGGTTCGCTGGAAGAACAGGCGCAGAAGCTCAAGAACGTGGTCTCGGTGTTCAACCTTGGCACGGGTACTGGAGTGGGGGCAGGCGCGGCCGCGACGGCTATCGCTGGCCGCACCGCACGCACCATGTCGGTGCGGCCGGTGGCAGCCACGGCGCGTTCGGCAACCGCGGCGCCGCGTGCCGTTGCTGCCCGTCCGGCCGCGGCGCTGCCGCCAAGCCGTCCGGCGCCGAGGCCCGCGCTGGCCGTTGCCGGGGCCGATGATGACTGGAGCGCGTTCTAAACCATTGTCCCCACCATTGCCTTGTTCACACGGCGACCGCAAGATGCCATGATGCGGACTTTGCCCCGCGTCCTGACCTTCTTCGCGCATTCTCTTCATCATCGCGCAGCCCAATGATTGCCCTGAGTTCCGTCCTGTTGCTGCTGGCTGCCCTGCTGGGCGTGGCCGCCGCCCTCGGCGTTCGTGCCGGGCGTGCGGACCAGTCAGCCGGTGGCCGCTCGCTGCGCACGCTGACCTGGTCGGCGGCACTGTTGTCGCAGCTGAGCGTAAGCCTGCCCGTGCTGGTGGTGATGCTGTCGGGCAGCGTGCCGGCGGCCAACGACACCGCGCAGATGGCGGCCAGCTTCGCCGCCGCCGCAGCAGCCACCGCGGCTGCCAAGCTGCTGGTGCAGTGGCTGCGCCAGGGCACGCGGCTGTGGCGTGGTGCGGCGCTCATGGCGGTTGTCGCCGGCGCCGGGCTGGTGGCCGCGGCCGGCACGCACCTGGGCCGCGCCTGCGGCGCGGGCTCGGTCTCGGCGCGCGCCTGCATCGATGCCGCCGGCCTGCCGCACCCCGCCTGGCTGGCGGGCGGGCTGACCGCCTTGTGTGCGCTGATGTTCGCCGTCCACCGCGCGCAGTCGCGTGGCTTGCTGCCGGCGCACCACGAAGCCGGCCTGGCCGATGAGCTGGCGGACGAGGCGCACGGCCTGCCGCGCGGGCACGAGCCCCGGCTGGCGCGGCGCGGCGCGCGTATTCCCGGCCGCCCCGGCCGTCTTACCGTGCGTGCCGCCGCGCGTGGGCAGGGCACGGTGGGCGAGTACAGCGTGGCAACGACGATGCCTGACCGCGTCGCCTTCGGCCGCTGGCTGGACCAGACGATCGCGCAGGCGCGGCTGGCCGAGACCGGCTGCGCCGTGTT
The DNA here is from genome assembly GCF_000611125.1 of Cupriavidus sp. SK-4. Lineage (NCBI taxonomy): Bacteria > Pseudomonadati > Pseudomonadota > Betaproteobacteria > Burkholderiales > Burkholderiaceae > Cupriavidus > Cupriavidus sp. SK-4. Next base: position 3,396 of record NZ_JFJW01000013.1, on the reverse strand, counting down.
GCTGATCCATATTGCCGATTACCGCGAAGTCGACGAGGTCTTCGAGATCCGCGCCGACGATATCCTGGCCCAGGACGCCGGCGCGCTGGCGCAGGCCGTGCTGGAGCCGCATGACTTCCTGGCCCGGCTGGCGCGCGACGAGTTTGCCGTGGGCGTGCCCGAGCTGGTCCATCATGGCCGCGCCCAGGAACTGGGCTCGCGCATGCTCGGCTCGCTGGCCGAGTTCATCGCCGCGCGCGGCTTGCAGATGCAGATCGGCGTGAACATCGGCATTGCCATCTATCCGCGCGATGCGCAGACCTCAGAGGCGCTGATGCAGGCCGCGCGCGTCAGCCTGGCCGAGGCCCGCCAGAGCGGCTCGAACCAGGTGCGCCTGTTCAACAGCGCCGCCGGCGAGCGCGCGCGCCGCACCCGCGTGATCCGGCGCGACCTGTGGCTGGCGATCCAGGACGACGCACTGTCGCTGCAGTTCCAGCCCAAGTACGATGCGCGCCGGCGCACGCTGGTGGGGGCCGAAGCGCTATGCCGCTGGCGCCATCCCGCGCTGGGACAGGTGAGCCCGGCCGAGTTCATCACCGTGGCCGAGCAGTCGGGCCAGATCGACAAGCTCGACGACTGGGTCCTGACCAGCGTCTGCCGCCAGGTGCGCCAGTGGCGCGACGCCGGCGTGCCCACCGTGCCGGTGGCGATCAATGTCTCGGGGCTGCGCTTTGCCAGCCGCAATTTCCCGCAATACCTGCTCGAGCAGATCCACCAGCACGACATCCCGCCCTCGGCGATCACGCTGGAGATCACCGAGACCGCGGCGATGAAGGACATCGGCAAGTCACTGGAAACGCTGGCTGAGCTGCAGTCGCTCGGCATCCAGGTGGCGCTGGACGATTTCGGCAGTGGCTATTCCAGCCTGGGCTACCTCAAGCGCCTGCGCGTGGGCACGCTCAAGATCGACCGCACGCTGATCGGCGGGCTTGACACCGATGCGCAGGGCCGCGCCATCGTCGGCTCAATGGTGGCGCTGGCGCACGAACTGCGCATGAAGGTGGTGGCCGAGGGCGTTGAGTCGGCATCGCAGCTGGATATCCTCAATGAGATGGGGTGCGACGAGGTGCAGGGTTACCTGCTGTCGCTGCCGCTGGATGCTGCTGGTTTTGCCGATGCCTTGCGCGTGCAGGGCGGCGGCGCCTGACGGCTAAAGTTTATTTGCAGCGCGGCCGATAACCGGTCTGGCAGGCTGCCCGCGTTTGCGGCGCAGCCCTGCGCCGGCCCGTCCGTCGCCGCTGCGTTGCCCATGCTGTCCAACTTCCTGGCGGATCAACCGAGTCCCGCAAACCGGAGGCCTCCATGTCATCGCCCAGCATCCTCGTCGTCGACGATTCCCCTTCGCTACGCCGCATGATCGGCGCCTGCCTGCGCGCAGGAGGGTTTGACGTGACCGAGGCGGCCGACGGCGACCAGGCGCATGCGCTCGCAGCCGGCGCCAGCTTCGGCATGCTGGTCACCGACCAGGTCATGCCCGGCATGGATGGCCTCACGCTGATCCGCAGCCTGCGCGCCACCGAGCGCTATGCGTGCATTCCCATCCTGATGCTGACCACCGAGCAGGACGGCAGCATCCGCGAGCAGGCCCGCGCCGCCGGCGCCTCGGGTTTCCTGCCCAAGCCATTCGATCCTGACCAGCTGATGCAGGCCGTGACGGCGCTGCTGTCCACCGCGCACCCTACCTCGGAAGGGTAAGGAAGGCCGGGGCGTCGCCCTTCAGTCCCCCGGATTGCTGCCGTAAACACTGGTGGGCGAAGTCATGCCCCGGTGCCAGCCAGCGGCCTTGGCCGCAGCAGCGCCAGCAAACCAGCATGAGCCAATTTTGGGGGCTAGACGATGAAGCACATCGACAAGGCGGACGGCGCGGGCGAGGAGTTCCTGGCCTTTACGCTGGGCCGGGAAGAATACGGCGTCGACATCCTGAAGGTCCAGGAGATCCGCGGCTACGAGTCGGTCACCCAGATTGCCAACGCACCGGACTACATCAAGGGCGTGATCAACCTGCGCGGCATCATCGTGCCGATCATCGACCTGCGCATCAAGTTCCGCCAGCAGAACGTCAGCTACGACCAGTACACGGTCGTCATCATCGTCGACCTCAACGACCGCACCACCGGCATCGTGGTCGATGGCGTGTCCGACGTGCTGACCCTCGCAGCCGAGCAGATCAAGCCTACGCCGCATTTCTCCGGCGAACTGGCGACCGACTACATCCGCGGGCTGGGCTCGGTCGAGCAACGCATGCTGATCCTGGTCGACATCGAGAAGCTGCTCAACACCGAAGAACTCGCCGCGCTCGAAGCGGTGGCGTGATCCCGCGGCAGCGCCAACGTTGTCCGGCCGGCGCCCCGCCTGCCGGACCGAACCCGCCCGGGGTGCAGCACATTGCCGCGCCCGGGCCTGCAGTACTGTCATAGATGCGAAACAACCAACCCGTTACGCAGCGCGAATACAAGCTCTCCCCATCGGACTACCTGATCTCGCGCACGGACCTCAAGGGCCGGATCACCTTTGCCAACCGCACCTTTATCGAGGCAAGCGGCTTTGCGGCCGAGGAGCTGCTCGGTGCAGCGCACAACCTGGTGCGCCATCCCGACATGCCGCCCGAAGCGTTTGCCGACCTGTGGCAGGACCTGCAGGCCGGCCGCACCTGGATGGGCGTGGTCAAGAACCGCCGCAAGAACGGCGACTTCTACTGGGTCAATGCGACCGTGACGCCCACGCGTGTCGATGGCAGCGTGGTCGGCTATACCTCGGTGCGCTCGATGGCGACGCGCGAGCAGGTGGAAGCCGCCGGCGCCGCCTACGCACGCTTCCGTGGCGGCCGTGCGGACGGGCTGGCGATCCGCCACGGCGCCGTGGTGCGCACCGGGCTGCGCGGCCTGGTGCAGGGCCTGCTGCGCCTGAACCTGAAGCGCCGCATCCTGTGGGCGCAGGCCGGCGGCATGGTGTGGTTCCTGGCCGCACTGGTTGCAGTGGAAGTCCTGGGCGGCGCAGGCGTGGCCGCGGTGCGGCCGTGGCTGTGGGGCGGCTTTGCGCTGGCGCTGGCGTCGTCGTTCGCGGCCGGCACCATGCTGCTGGCGCGCGTGCACCGTCCGGTGCGCCAAATGCTGGACTTTGCGCTGCGCATGGGCGCGGGTGACCTGACCACGCGCTTCGAGCACCGCAGCGCGGACGAGATCGGCGCACTGGCGCAGGCCATGCAGACCATGCAGCGCAGCCTGCAGTCGGTGGTGCACGAGATCCAGGAAGGCATGGCCAGCATCTCCACGGCAACGCGCCAGGTGGCCGCGGGCAACAACGACCTGTCGCAACGCACCGAACAACAGGCGGCGGCGCTGGAGCAGACGGCGTCGA